>JBBREF010000079.1:0-16253 GCA_038203205.1 Gemmatimonadales bacterium
AACGCTCTGTAAACCTCCCGAACCTCCAGAGCCTCCTTTCCCCGTGTAGTTCAAAAGCACGGTGAGTTGCAGTGATAGTTGCAACCGTAAGAGCTGAGCTCGCTCGGCCGCAGTTATCGTCGAAATCAGGGGCTTGCGCTCCGCCCAAGGCGTAATATTTTCGTTACAATATTGAAGCCCCCATAAACCGGCCGTATCCTCAGGGAACGGCCTTTTGCCAAGGTGAATGTGACCGCAATCGGGATGACACTCGACACATTTCCGGCTCCAGCTACAATCGGCGAAGTCCCCACCGCTTCGCGAACACTCAACCGGTGGCAGTTCCTCGACTACACAGGGCGCGAGCTCGATCGAACCCGAAAATGTCTGGGATCACGGTTCGACCTTCTGTGTCTCGAACCTGACTGTTACATGGCGGCTGCCATGTCGAATGGTGCGGCAGAAGGGGACAGGCTCTCTGTCGCGGCAGCCGACCACATTGCGACTCTGCTGTGGCCGCGCGACGCAATCACGACGCTTGGCAACGGGCGGATCATGATTCTCCTCGAGACGCAAAGTGTTGCGCGGTCCACGGCCGACTTCATCGATGACGTTCAGCGCCACCTCATGGGCGGCTTCATGGCCGACGGAAAAGAAATCAGGACCACCGCGAGCATCGGCATCACGCGTCTGTCCCGAGCCTATCAGCGTGTCGGTAATGCAGTCGACGATGCAATTGCAGCCCTTGTTCGCGCGCGCAGTGAAGGGCGCGCGCGCGCGGTCAAATTCAACTCCTTTGTCGATGACCGGCGGCTGAGCGTCGATGAGCTGGAGCACGACCTGATGTTTGCTCTAGAGAGGAATCAGTTCGAAGTTTTTTTCCAGCCGATTGTCTCCGTCGAAACGGGCAAGCTCGACGGATTCGAGACTCTGCTGCGGTGGCGGCACCCGTCAAAGGGTTTGAAGTCACCGGATGAGTTTTTGCAACTTCTCGAGGATGGCGACATGATGGTCCCCACAGGTGAGTGGATGATACAGGAAGTCGCATCACAGGTCGCGCGATGGTCGGAAAAAACGGGGCGAATGGTCCCCGTCACGATCAACCTGAGCGCGGGGCAAGTCGAGTCAAAAGCAATTGCTGCTGCACTTGTCGATGCGGTCTCCGGCTCTGATGAAGTCTCGCTGCTGGTCGAGGTGAGCGAGAACACTTTCCTCATGAACAACGAGTCAGTGACTTCGGTTCTCACAATGCTTCGCGAACGAGGCATCCGCGTCATTGTGGATGGGCTGGGGACAGGTGCCTGCTGCCTCGGCTACCTGGCGAATCTTCCGGTCGATGCCATCAAAGTCGATGCGGGCTTTGCCGACAGTCTCACGCGATACTCTCACGAGCCGACAATGATGAGGGAGATAGTCGACCTGGCTCATTCTCTTGAGCTCGACGTCATTGGTGGAAAGGTCGAGCACGCCGACCAGCTTCATGATGCGATGAATATCTGCGACGAGGTCCAGGGCTTCTTCATCTCTCACCCTGTCGATGCAGCGACCGCTACTGAGATGGTCGAATCGGATTGGGGCGTTTCGTTGAGTGCCTACGAATCCGCTGAACCGGTTTCATAGGCACCGGATTATCGCCAGCGGAAAAGCTTTAGCGCCGCAACGAAGCTGATAAGGAGCCAGCCGGAGATGATCAGCATCTCCAGGCCGAGCCCTGATATCGGCGTTCCTTCGAGCATGTTCGCCCGGAGTGCGTCATTGACAGCGGTCAGTGGCAGTGCCTTGATGATCGGCTGAACCACATCCGGAAAGTTGCTGGATGAGAAGAACACTCCGGAGAAGATCCACATCGGTAGCATTACAAGATTCATGAGGCCGGATACGCCCTCGACGGTCTTGGCGCGCGCGGCGATCAGGAGACCGAGCCCTCCAAAGGCGAGCGCCGACACAAGGCATATCAGGCTCAGCTCTACGAGTGAGCCCCGGAGCGGAACGCCGAACGCCAGTGCACCGAATCCAAGCAGCGTCACCACTTCCAGCACAAGGAAGAACAAGCGGGAGAGCAGGAACGACATCAGGTATTCGACTCGCGACATTGGTGTCGCCATGAAGCGTTTCAGCAGTCGCTTGCTGCGGGAGTCGACGATGGCAAATCCAATTCCCCATATGCCGCTGCCCATCAGGTTCATCCCGAGCAAACCCGGAATGACGAAATCGATGTAGCGTGATCCTTTCTCGGTAACCGTTCGCTCAGCGACACGCACCGGATCGGTTCGGCCCGCTCCAATCTGAAGGGCGCGATCGGCGATGAGGCGCGCATTGCGCGACTCTGAGCGCTGAGGGTCATACATGTACTCGACTGCCCCGCTGGCCAGAGAAGCGGATGCAGGTACGATTACAAGTGCGACCTTGCCCGTGCGCAATGCTCGATACGCCCCCGAATCATCGAGCAGCTGAACATTGAGCGCTGAATCGCGCGCTAACGCAGTCCTGATCTGCGCCGCTGCTGGCGCAGTTTCCTGATTCGCAAGAATTGCGACGTTTGCACGCTCCGGCGCACGCGACCTGAAAGCCAGCCCGAGACCCACAGCGAGGAGAATTGGAAAACCGAAAGTCCAGAACACGGCTTCCGGTTGCCGCACGAATTCGCGAAACCTCACAAGCGTAAGCTGTACGAGTGAGCTTTCGGAAAAACCGCGTGAATCACTCATCGCGCAGGGTTCTCCCGGTGTGCGCTACGAACACATCTTCGAGCGTTGCCGCGTGAGGGCGAGGCGGTGGCGGCGGATGATCCACGGCAATCGATTCAATAAGGTCGTGCGGCGTTCCAAGCGCGATGACACGGCCGTGGTCGACTATGGCAACGCGATCGCAAAGCTTCTCGGCCTCATCCATATAGTGTGTAGTGAGCAGAATTGTCCGCCCCGTCGCACGAAACTCCTCGATCAATGTCCATAGTTGACGCCGGGACTGCGGGTCGAGCCCCGTAGTCGGCTCGTCAAGGAACAGCAGCTCCGGATTGCCGACCATAGCGCAGGCGACGGCAAGGCGCTGCTTCTGTCCCCCGGACAGCGAGCCGACCCGGGCATCGCGTTTTTCACCCAGCTGCACCACGTCGATGACCTCGGCGACCGGCTTTGCCGTCTTGTAAAAGCTCCGAAAAAGTTGAACAGTCTCAGCGACGGTGAGCTTCTCCGAAAGCTGGGTGTCCTGTAGCTGAATCCCGAGCCTTTCCTTGAGGCTCGAGCTGTCCCGGTCCCACGTCATTCCGAGAATCTCGAGATCGCCAGAATCTCTCTCGAGCAGGCCTTCAGAGATCTCTATCGTTGTGGTCTTTCCGGCGCCGTTGGGGCCGATCAGGCCGAAGCACTCCCCGACCTTTACATCCAGGTCGAGACCGTCGACCGCGACGACGGAACCGTAGGACTTACGCAGACCTCGCAGGACAAGAGCGCTCGTCATTGTCTTCTTTCAGGGACGGAATGTGTCATATCCTTGGGTCACCCGGGCGCGTCGAACCGCGCTTGAAACTCACGCAACGCTTTATCGTAACGAGAGATAGGGGTAGCGACCCGCCCCGGCACAACCAGTGCCTTCGGCTCGCTGAGTCACGACAATGGAGAAGTTATGCGTTTGATCAGTTCATCGGTACTTGTAGCTCTCGCTGCAGTATCGCTTGTTGGCACATCGGCCGAGGCCCAGCGCCGCAGGCCGTCGTCATGGGACAGGGGGCCGTCGCGCTTTACCCTCGTTGGTGACCTGCTCGTCGCCCAGCCGAAGGGTGAGTTTGCGACCCAGCTGGACACCGAGGGATTTGGCGCGAACATAGGTGGGCTGTTCAGGCTCGATCGCGAAGGTCTCTTCAGCATCCGCGCAGACGTCGGCGGCATGCAGTACGGAAGCGAGACTTTCTACGTCCCCTACCTCCCGATTACGGGTCGGGTTTCTCTCGACGTCGAGACGACTAACAACGCGTATTGGGGAAGCATCGGTCCGCAGATCACCGTCCCGGCAGGACCCATTCAGCCGTACGTGAACGCAGCCGTTGGTATTCTCGGACTCGTGACGTCGACGTCAGTACGCGGCTCCGACAGTGAGTATGAGTACGCCAGTACCAACAATTCAGATGATGTCACTTCCGCATGGATTTTCGGCGGCGGACTGTACGTGCCGCTCGGACGCGGGAATTCCTGGAAACTGCACGCGGGCGCTCGCTACTTCTATGGTGGTGAAGCGACGTACCTCAAGGAAGGCGATATCGAAGACAACCCTGACGGGTCAATCACGCTCTATCCGCGCACCAGCAAGACAGACCAGGTGACGTGGCAGGTAGGTGTTGCTTACACATTCCCGAGATCGTTGCGCAGGTAGTCAGCGTGTCATCGGTACAATCGTCTTTCATTGGTAAAGCTCATGTTCGCACTAATCGGCGTCTTTGTTCTCGCTCAGTCAACGATCAGCATTGGCGCCCCCTCGCGTCCGAGCGACAGCGTACGCGCGGCACGTAGAAGCGTCGCCGACTCCATCCGCGCAGTTCGCGTGGAGACGCGTGACTCTGTCATGCGTACAGTTCGCCGGGGTGGCGACTCCTCTGACATCAAGCGGCGCCGCGCGAAGCTGATTCCGCTTACGCCGGCGCTGATGGCATCCGCTTTCAAGGATGCACGCGCTGGGAGTCTGCTCTCGAACGCGAGGAGAGCCCGCCTCGAGCAGGACACAACTCTCATCGGATACGATGCCACAACATACGAGCGAATGTCGGTCGGATTTGGCTTCAAGCGGATAGGTCGTGAACGGTTGCTGATGAGAAGCGAGCGAGCCGCGCGTGTCGTATGGTCGAGGAACAGCCCGACTTATGTCGAAATCCTCGGGCTGCGCAAGGTGACGCCAATGCTTGACGGTTTCGGCGACGCTGACATCGACATGGATGACGGCGTGCCCATTCCATATCACCCCGGCCGCGAAACGTTGTGGGCCGGATCGGGAATCGCGAAGGCGGATATCGAATCGAGCGAGATCATACATCCGCTCGCCCGTGGCGCGGAGGCGTACTACACGTATGCGACCGGTGATTCGGTTTCGTTCCAGATGCCGGGTGGCCGGCGCATCGAAATCCGTGAGCTCATCGTCAGGCCACGTGCTCCCCAATGGAACGTAGCGCTAGGATCCCTGTGGTTCGACGTTGGGAGTGCTCGTCTCGTTCGTGCGGTTTACAGGATGGCAGAGCCTATGGACATCTGGGCGGTTGCGGACGCGGAGGCTGAGTGGGAGAACGATCCCGACGATGCGCCGCCCAAATGGGTGAAGGGCATGATCAGCCCTCTCAAGGCGCAGGTAACGGCGGTCACGGTCGAATACGGGTTACACGAGGGACGTTTCTGGCTTCCACGCTTGCAATCACTCGAAGGTGCAGCCCAGGCCGGGATGTTCCACGCTCCATTCAAGATGGAGCAGAGTTTCAAGTATGCGAGCGTGAACGGGTCCACGCCGCTCGAGATCCCGCTGATCGCGGTCATGGATACAGCGCAGGATTCAGTGTCGCGCGCCGCACGACGGGACCGCAGCCGGAATGCGTGTCGCGACGGCGGCGTGAAGCAGCGCACAATTCGTCGTAACGAGAGTGGTCTGGCGATGATCGTCCGCACGCCCTGCGACGAGGAAGCTCTGGCGAAATCGCCAGAATTGCCAAAGTCGATTTATGATGATGGCGACGTTCTGTTTGGCGCAAAGGAGCGCGATGCCTTGATCGAAGCGGCGCTCGCACTCGGAGCACAGCCGGGATGGGTTCCGCAGAAGCCGGTGTACACGTACGGCCTTGGACTCACGCGATACAACAAGATCGAAGCGTTGTCGACAGGCATTGCTGTCCGACAGACACTCGGTCAGGGCTATACGGCGCGCGCATCTGCCAGGATCGGCATTGGTGACTGGCAGCCGAATGCGGAACTCGGGATGTGGCGCACGAACGGGCGTGCTTCACTCGCGCTCAATGCTTATCGCCGACTTGGCGCTTCAGACGATTTCGGCGATCCATTCACGTTCGGACATTCGCTCTCGGCCCTGCTGTTCGGGCGCGATGACGGCTTCTATTATCGTCGACTCGGAGTCGAGTTTGCCGGCACGCCTGATGATTCGGCTACGACATCGTGGAAAGTTTTCGCTGAACATCACAGCGATGCAAAGCGCGGGACCGACTTTTCGATCGCCGAGGCACTTGGCAGTGATGGCTTCAACGAGAATATCGACGCGAGAAATGGATACTTCATCGGTGTTGCCGGTGAGAGACGTGCTTCCTACGGTCTTGATCCGCACGGATTCAGGGCATTTGGTGCCGTTCGCGCGGAGGCTGCAACGGGAGAATCGAGCTACGGTCGTGGAATGTTCGACTTCACGCTGTCGAACGGAATCCTGAAGCGGATCGATGGAGCCTTGACGCTCGCCGCCGGAACTTCGGGTGGAGAACTTCCCGTGCAGCGCCACTGGTACCTCGGCGGAAGCCAGAGCGTTCGCGGCCAGCTCGGCGGGGCTGCGAGAGGCGACGCGTTCTGGATGGGTCGAGTGGAGCTCGGAACCAGCGCGGCGGGTGCGAGGCCGGTTGTGTTCTACGATGTTGGCTGGGCGGGTGACCGTCGCGATTTCAGCGATCCGGGCCGTCCGATCAGCGGCGCTGGCGTCGGCGCGTCATTCATGGATGGACTCGTGAGGTTCGATCTCGCACGAGGCATATATCCCGAAAAGAAGATCAGGGCGAATTTGTATCTCGAAGCGAGATTCTAGTCTCGGTTCCTTTGGTGTGGGGGAAACTACGGAACTAAAATGGGGAGTGGGGTGAGAACTGCCGAGTTACGTGAGTTTTCGCCCGCATATACGATAGTCTCCTGCATTCGAGGTTCATCGATTTGGGGGTAACTACAGAAAACCGTAGAGCTGTTGCGTCGTTACCCCCAAATCGACAAACGCAGAAGGCAGGAGCCCCTTTGCCCTGGGGATGAAAACTCAAGTAACTCTTCAGTTTCTCACCCCACTCCCCATTTTAGTTCCCGTAGTTCCGCGTCGAGTCACGCGGACGCGTAATTTTCCCTGATGACATCAGGCGAGAAAAACGGAACTGGCAGGCCATACGTCCTCGAGGAGACCACGTGGACAGCGGTCAGGGCGACGAAGTACGAAGTTGCCGTCCTTCCATGGGGAGCGACGGAGGCTCACAACCTTCACCTCCCGTATGGCACCGATAACTACGAGTCTGCGTGGGTAGCGACTGAGTCGGCGCGCCGGGCGTGGGAAGCTGGTGAAAAAGTGATTGTGCTTCCGACGGTCCCGTTCGGCGTCAATACTGGCCAGCTCGACATCACCCTCTGCATCAACATGAACCCAAGCACGCAGGCAGCGCTGCTGGGTGACATTGTTTCCGCGCTCGAGGGGCAGGGCATTCGCAAGCTCGTGATCGTGAACAGTCACGGCGGAAACGATTTCAAGCAGATGATCCGCGAGCTTCAACCCAGGTCGTCGGTTTTCATATCGACGATCAACTGGTGGAATGCGATCGACCCGAAAGGATATTTCGATGAGCCGGGTGATCACGCGGGGGAGCTCGAGACGAGTGTGATGATGGAGGTTGCGCCGGGTCTCGGACTGCCAGCGAGTGAAGCGGGTGAAGGGAAGGCGCGGTCGTTTCGAATCGAGGGACTTCGCAACGGACTCGTGTGGGCTCCCCGGCAATGGACGAAGGTCACCGATGATACTGGAACGGGGAATCCCGCTCGCGCGACTCACGAAAAAGGAACCCGGTTCCTCGATGATGTCACCGCGAAGATCGCTGGATATCTGGTAGATCTCAGCAAGGCAGATCTCGAACACATGTACGAGTAGCAATTGAAGATCGCCATCATGGCGAACGAGAAGGACAGCTTCGTTCGCCCGCTTGCCGAAGGCCTTGCCAGGATGTCGACCGCGTGCGGCGCCACACCTGATATCGTCTACGACGGCCTCGAGACGCTATCGCTCCCACTCGGCATCACCGACGCATCACCGCGCTCGCTCGCGAGGTTCGCGCTGAAAGCGCCGGGATATCGGAAACGTTTTGCTGATCTCGTCGAGCGTGCTGCCGGTGCTGACCTCATTGTCGTCGTTGCTCATGTGCCGCATAGCCTGTCGCGTCATGGCTTCGCGAACATCGAGCTGCTTCGAAGACGACTGCCCCGCATACCTATCGTCAACTACGACCTCATCTATCTGCCGACAGTGGAGAAGTGGGGAGCGGCGATGCTCAAGGGCGACATGTCCGACATCTCTGCCGACGAGATGCGCCTGATCAAGCCTGCACCTTTCGGGATGGAGCGGTACGACTGGTACCTCGCTGCGTCACCGATGAGCGAGATCCCCATGCCTGCCGGCACGCAGCCGCTGTCGCACATTGGCCTCGATATCGACGACGGAACTCTCTACCCCGAGCAAGAAAACTTTCATGTCCTTCTCGATTTCGAGCAGACCAGAAAAAACTATCTGACGTTTCGAGAGGTGCAGCTCGCGGCGCTCGAGCGATCCGGCGTGTCGTACGAAATTCTCGAGGGCCGCTTTACGCGGGCAGAGATCCGTGCGAAATACAGGAAGGCGGGAGCGTTGATGCTCGCGCATCGAGAGAGCTTCGGATTGCCGATCTGCGAGGTGCAGGCATGTGGTGCGCAGATATTCACACCGCGGCCTGAATGGGCGGGAGCGCACTGGCTGAAATCCGACCTCAGCTCACCGGGACCGGGACGGCATTCGTCGAACTTCGTCGTCTACGAAAACAGGGTGGACTCACTCACGAATGAACTGATCGAAGCACAGGCCTCTTTCGATCCCGCGGCGCGACTCCAGACATTCATCGCCGCGCATCCCCAGCTTTATCGTGGCGATCGTAATGTACTTGCCAGCTTCCTCACGCGCGTCTCATCCGGGGATATCACCAGCCGTTCGCATCTTCAGCACGCCGGTGTCGGTCGCAACTAGCGCGAGTCTGGACTTGAAAGGTGCCGGGAATACGCAGGGAAAGGAGGTCTTGGAGGTTCAGGAGGTTTTGGAGGCTCAAATGCCCACGAGCGCTTTTCATGTCTGGCACTTCTGCAGCGCCCGCGTCGTTCCGCATTTTTTAATAAAAAACACAATACGCAACTGGACAAACTGCGAATGCCAGCGTCCGCTCCGGCATGCCGATCGTAGACTCCTAAACCTCTTGAACCTTCTAAACCTCCTTTCCCTGCGTATTTCCAGCATCCCTTAAGCCTCAGGATAACTGCAACGCTACGTGAGCAGTGCTTCGAGCTCACGCTCCCGCAGGTTGAACGTATAGCCGGTTCCGACCATGCCAACGCGCAATGCGCTCAAGGTGAGTTGCCGGCCCTTCGTCACTTCCTCGGCATTATCGAACTTCACGGTTCGACCGTCAACAAAAGTCACACCGCCGTGCCCGACAACTTTTCCGACCTCCCCGCGCACGATCATCGCTGTATCCTCGTCGATGCCGAGGCCCATTATATCGGGGTAGCCGGCGATGGCAACGAAAAGCCTGTAGAGCCTGCGACGCTGCGAGAAGTGAGTGTCGATCAGCGTCTTGAAGCCGAGCAGCCCAAGGCCGGGTCCTATGTACTGCTCAACAAGGTTTCCTTCGTCGTCGACTTCATTTCCGGCAAGCGTAAGCTCAGTCAGAGCTGCGGCACCTGCGCTGGTTCCGCAGACAATTCCGCCGCTCACATAGTTGTCCCATATCGCATCACCGACGGGAGTGCCGCTCAGCGTCGTGATCAGCTTCACCTGGTCACCGCCGCCGAGGAATATTCCGCGGGCCTTGGCAACCATCTTCGCGGTATCGCGGTTGCAAGCGTCCTCGCGAGTCTCGATGATCGGAAAAACAGCGTCGCCGGCCTTGGCGGTCCTGAGATCATTTTTCCAGTGCCGTGCGCTGCCTCGAACATCGCGTGACGCAGAAGTGATCGTAACGATGGGGCCGCCTTCCTGACCCGCTGCGAGCTTCACAAATGAGCCGAGCGCTTCTCCGTCAGCCGTGCACGAGCCGCCAATCATTACGAGGGTGCCAGCGCGAATTATCGGGGGAACCTCCTCGTAATCGCCCGAGTCGAACGAGGATCTTATCGGAGTCGGGTCGTGTGGTGTCTTGCCTGGAATGGTTCAGCCCTGTTTCTGACTTGTGGCAGCCGCTAGCTGCGGCTGAAGCTCGGTGAGAGTGAATGCAGCTATTGCGCCTGCGACCTGCGCACCTGCCGGAGCATCGGGTCTAAGCGCCCCGTGGTCAGTTCGCTCGCCGCGCGTCTCGATGACGATGCGACCATCCCGAACCATGGCGACAGCACGCGCGACCTTCCTGTCGCGTCGAGTCACGTTGGAATCGGGAGCGAAGATGGCGACGCGACACCCAGCGTCGCGCACCTTGTCCTGAAGCTCCCACTCCTTCGCGGGGACGATGATTATTCCATCGCGAGGCACCGCATCCGCGATGGTTGCCATGAGCTGTAGCGCGCGCTCTTCGTCGCGGTATCGCTCAGGCACGTCAGTGAGGCCCATGTCTGTGACGATTGCGATATCCGAGTGTGAAAACGGCAACCCAGCCTGGAGCATGAAGACCGGCGACACGTCGACGATAAGATCAGCGCTCCCAAACCCGCGCCGCACGATCTCATCCCGTGTAGATGCGCGGTCTGATCCACCGGTGATGCCACACATCACGTGCTGCTTGACGGGCGGAACGTTGGGCGTCGCGGCCAGCGAGTTAAGCTCGGCCACAGCGTGATCGACGTTGGCCAGAGTTCCAGCGAACGCATGTTGCACTGTCTCGAGCGCAAGTGCAGCAGCGCGAAGACCAACACCCTCGTGCATGTGCTCGAAGACGAGTGTGTACTCGCCCTCGATGTCACCGCCGCGAGTTTTCCCGTATCCGACATCGTGGCCTATCATGGTCTGTAGCTCGAGCGCGACGTGCTCAACGATGTGCGCCGCGTACGTACCATCTCGGAGGCGCATGATGAAGCCGCCCCGCTCGCCGATGCTGCACCGGTGCTCGACGAGTCCCGGCATCGCTGACACGAGCGCATCGGTGAAACCCGGTACGTCGGCAGACGAGATATCCTCGTAAGCACCGACGGCGAGATCCATTCGCATGACGGGCCGGGTCGACCAGAAATTCGCGCCGCGCGTGGCGTGGAGCGTGGTCATGCGGATTTCCCTCATCGGGTCCGGCGTTTCGTCGCTCATCAGGAGATTGAGCGCTCCGCTGCCAGTCGCCTGACCTGCTCGAGCACAACCGGAACCTCGTCGGCGAGCACGAATATGAGATCGTTGTCCTGCATCATCGACATCCCGTGCTCGAGCGCCTCAGTTTCGTTATGAACGATGTGGATCTGGTCGTCCCGCATGCCGCCCTCGCGCAGGCCCTGCGCGATGATCCGCGAAATCTCGCCCGGTGCGCGACCGCGGCGATACTTGTCATCACGAAGGATTACATGGTCGAGCGTGGCGGCAAGTCGGCCGACCGCGAGCATGTCCTCATCGCGCCTGTCGCCAGGTGCAGTGATGATACCGATGCGCCGATTGGCGTCGAGCCCGCCGACAAACTCGAGCAAGCCGGCGATTGCAGCAGGATTGTGCGCGTAGTCGACGAGTATCCGCCCGTTGCCGACGCGGACGAGGTTCAATCTCCCCGGAGTCAGGGAGGGTGACGGGAAGAATGAAAGCAATCCGGCCCTGATATCGTCGTAACGCATCCCCTGCACATAAGCCGCGAGAATCGCAGCGAGAATATTCTCCCGCTGGAATTTCGCCGCACCGCCCATCATTAAGGGCACGTCTCTCTCAGTCGCGATAGGAATCCGGAGCCGTCCGCGCCTGATCACAAATGTGTCCTTTTCGATACGGGCGCCGATTCCATTACGCGACAGGTGAAGATCGAAGTCAGGGCTCTGCCCTTCGGGTTTGGCCGAAAAGAGCACGAGGTCGCCTGGAGTCTTGTCTTTCATGGCAAAAACAAGCGGGTCGTCTGCGTTGAGGATGCAATGACCCTCACGCTTCACCACTGCCGCGATAACGCTCTTCACGTCAGCGAGCTGCTCGACTGTGTGAATGCCGCGAAGTCCGAGGTGATCGGCAGTCACGTTGAGCACGACACCAACATCGACTTCATCGAATCCAAGACCAGCGCGGAGTATTCCGCCGCGTGCCGTCTCGAGAACGGCAATATCGACAGTCGGATTCGAGAGAATGATGTTGGCGGAGAAGGGACCGGTCATGTCGCCTTCTATCACCATGCGGTTGCCGAGATAGGTGCCGTCTGTCGTTGTGAAGCCGACGACGTTTTCGCTTACCCTGAAAAGGTGGGCGATCAGTCGTGTCGTCGTTGTCTTCCCGTTGGTTCCCGTTACGGCGATCACGGGGATCGTCGACGGAACGCCCGGCGGATACAACATGTCCAGAATCGGCGCCGCAACGTTCCTCGGCTCGCCCTCGGCGGGATGCGTGTGCATCCTGATTCCGGGGCCCGCATTTACCTCGATGATTACGCTGTTGTTCTCGCGGAATGGAATCGAGATGTCAGGCGTGAGGATGTCGATGCCGGCAATGTCGAGGCCGACGACACCGGCGGCCATCTCACATGCGGTGATGTTGTCTGGATGCATCTCGTCGGTGCGGTCGATCGAGGTGCCACCGGTTGAGAGGTTTGCAGTCTGCCTCAGGGCGACGAACTCATCCTTCGGCGGCACCGTGTCGAGCGTACGGTCGCTCTTTGCGAGATACTCCTGGGTCGCACGATCGCCCGGAAGGCGGGTAAGCATCTTCGTGTGCCCGTGACCGCGCCGCGTATCCTGGTTGCCGATCTCGATGAGCTGGCTGATCGTTCGCTTACCATCTCCGATAACGTGAGCCGGCACCCGTTCGGCGGCGGCGACCACTTTCCCGTTCACGACGAGCACCCGGTGGTCTCGGCCTTCGGCAAACTGTTCAACGACAATGCGCGACCCAACTGCAGATGAGAACTCCCATGCGGCGCGGAGCTGGCTTTCGTCGCCGATGCGTCCTGAAATTCCGCGGCCGTGATTTGCGGCGATCGGTTTGAGGATCACCGGATACCCGATATCATCGGCAACCTCGACCGCTCCGTCGACCGTGCGGACGACGTCACCCTTCGGAACCGGAAGTCCGATGTTCTCGAGCACGCGCTTGGTATCGTCCTTGTCCTGAGCGATTTCGACACCGATGGCGCTGGTAGAGTCGGTTAGTGTCGCCTGGATGCGGTGAAGATTGCGGCCGAGTCCGAGTTGAACGAGCGAGTAGTTGTTGAGGCGGCGGACGGGAATGCCGCGCCTGCGCGCCTCTTCGACAATCGCGCCCGTCGATGGTCCCAGCCGCGATGACTCATATAATGAAAGGAGGTCATCGATTATCGGATCGAGATCGAGCTCTTCGCCGGCGATGCACTGTCGCATGATCCTGACGGCGTCCTTCATTGCGCGGATGCCGACCTGCTCCTCCTGATATTCGACGATCAGCCACCAGACGCCTTCGTCACCTGACGCGACGACCCGTCCGTATGAGACTTCGTTACCGATGAGTGACTGAAGCTCGAGCGCGAGGTGCTCGAGGATATGCGGGATGTGAGTGCCTTCCTGCATGCGCTCGACGAATCCGCCCGGCCTGTCGCGCGTGCACTTGTGCGTGTGAAGCGACGGCATCGCTTCCACGAGCTTGTCGATCAGGCCTGGTATGTCGTTCGATGTCACGCTCTCGAGGGGGCCGAGCCTGACGTCGCAGGCAATTACCGGCGCGAGGCGCCAGTAGTTCGGGCCCTTGAGCGCGCGGATGCGGGTTACCTCGAGCTCATTCGGGTCGAGGGGGGTCTTTTCGGTCACGAGTGCCTGATGATTGAGTTGCCGGAGTCGGAAAATCGCACAGGCGAGTCACTTGGGGGAAGGGCAAAACTCGCCATGATCCGATTCGAGGCTTAAATCACTGAACGACCCTGTCTCCACTGGCATTATCGAAGAAGTGCGCCTTGGCCAGATCGAAGGCGAGCGTTACCGGCTCCCCAGGTTGTGGAAGCGGCTGTGGCGAAACGCGTGCTGTAATCCCGAAAGCGCCGACAGTCGCGTAGACGAATATTTCGTTGCCCAATGCTTCGACAATGTCGAGTCGCGCGGGAGCGAGAGCAGGGGGATCCACGATCGTAGATTCGCCCGCAAACAGAGGCGGCCCTGAGGCTGGCGTGACCGAGACATCTTCAGGCCTGATTCCCAGAATCAAACTACGCCCGGCTACATCCCGCGTTCGCTCGGCGAGATTCGCCGGAATCTGGAGCGTGAACGCGCCTTCACTCGCAATGAATTCGCTCCCAGTGATGGTTCCTGTCACAAAATTCATTGCCGGGCTTCCGATGAACCCTGCGACGAACCTGTTGGCCGGATGATCGTAAAGATTCATCGGAGTGTCGATCTGCTGAACATGGCCCTGGTTCATCACGACGATCCTGTCACCAAGGGTCATCGCCTCGACCTGGTCATGGGTGACATAGATCATTGTCGCCTCGAGCTCCTGATGAAGCCTCGCAATCTCGCGTCGCATCTGCACGCGAAGCTGGGCGTCGAGGTTCGACAAAGGCTCATCGAACAGGAACACCTTTGGCTCTCTGACGATCGCGCGCCCAAGTGCAACCCTCTGGCGCTGGCCGCCCGAAAGTTGACGCGGCGTCCGGTCGAGAAAGCTCTCGATCCCCAGCGTCTTCGCGGCGAGATTCACACGCGTCGCGATGTCATCCTTCGACGTGCCACGAAGCTTGAGCGCAAATGCGAGGTTCTCCCGGACTGTCATGTGCGGATAAAGAGCGTAACTCTGGAACACCATCGCTATGTCGCGATCCTTCGGGGGAACGTTGTTAACCTCGCGTTCATCTATGAAAAGTTTGCCGGCACTGATCGATTCAAGACCCGCAATCATCCGAAGCGTCGTACTCTTCCCACACCCCGAAGGGCCCACAAGTACGACGAGCTCCCCATCAGCAACGTCGAGATCGACTCCATGCACGGCAACATGTACCTTCTCGCCGGGATAGATTTTCCGAATGCCCTCAAGCCTTACGCGAGCCATCGTTCCTCGGCAGCAATATGAGTGAGTCCTTCAGCTTTCCTGATGGTTTTCTGTGGGGCGCAGCGACGTCGGCGTACCAGATCGAAGGTTCTCCGCTTGCTGACGGTGCAGGGGTCAGCAACTGGCACCGCTTTTCCCACACGCCCGGCATGACGACTGGTGGTGACACCGGCGATGTCGCCTGCGATCACTACCGGCGATACCTGACCGACGTCGACCTCATGTCGCAGATCGGCCTGAATGCCTACAGATTCAGCATTGCGTGGGGTCGCGTGCTGCCGGAGGGGACAGGCAAGGTCAACGAAGCGGGCATCGACTTCTATTCCCGTCTCGTCGACGCATTGCTCGAGCGTGGCATCAAACCGAACGCGACGCTCTATCACTGGGATATTCCGGCCGCGCTCGACGATCGTGGCGGCTGGCTCAATCGCGACATCGCCGACTGGTTCGCCGACTACGCGGAGCTGATGTTCGAGCGCCTTGGTGATCGTGTCCCGATGTGGTCGACCATCAACGAGCCGTGGGTGATCATGGACGGCGGTTACATGCACGGGAAGCTCGCACCCGGTCATCGCAGTCTCTACGAGTCGGCAATCGTTTCGCACAACGTGCTTCGCGCGCACGGCCGCGGTGTGCAGGCGTTCCGCGCGAGCCAGCGCAACGGAGCAGGTGAGATCGGTCTCGTCGTGAACCTCGAGCCCAAGTATCCGGCGTCCGACTCTGCAGATGACATCGCTGCCACCAAACGCGCGGACGCCTACATGAACCGGCAATACCTCGATCCGGTCTTCCTCGGCATTTACCCCGAGGAAATGGGAGAGATATTCGGCGACGCGTGGCCTGAGTGGCCTGCTGAGGACATGGATCTCATCCGCGAGAAGTTCGACTTCCTCGGCATCAACTACTACACCCGCAGTGTTTCCCGGCACGCGGACGAATCGCTTCCTGTTCGCGCGACCGGTGTCTTTCAGCCCGAACACATCTATACGGAGACGGGCTGGGAGGTATTTCCCGACGCTCTCGAGCGAGTTCTGCTGTGGGTGAAGGAACGCTATGGCGACATTCCGCTCTACGTAACGGAGAATGGATCCGCGTTCTACGATGCCCCGTCTGCAATCGATGGCGCCGTCGAGGACCCCCTGCGCGTCGCC
>JBBREF010000080.1:0-16189 GCA_038203205.1 Gemmatimonadales bacterium
CATCCGGCGCCGTCTCCGCAACGAGTATCCGCCCGTCGGGCGCGTGTCGAAGTTGCCGGTCCCGCCACTGGGGAATGGCCCGCACGTAGAGCTCCATCGTTCCCGTCTCGTCGGAGTTGTACGCGAGCATCGTCCCATCCGGAGACGGGACAGGAGCGGTTTCCTCGGCGGGCGTCGTGGCGATCCCGTATACGGAAGTGTCGCTCGCCCCGCGGACCGTGTAATAGATGTTGCGCGACGGAGGCTCCAGGTCATCATAAGTTCTGACGATGAGCGTGCGGTGATCCGGCAGCCAGCGCCCGTCGCCCACTGTATGCCCGAAGCTTTCCCGAGAGATCACCAGGCGTTCGGATTCCGATCCGTCACCACGCCGCTCGATCAGTGCCGATTGCCCCTGACCTCCAGCCCGCGCGAACGGGATGTACCTGTCGTCGGCCGTCCAGCTGGGCCGCATGTTGAACGCGGATGTTGTGAGCTGGGTTCGCGCCTCCGTCCGAAGGTCTTCGACCCAGATATCACCTGCGCCGCGGGCTGTCGCATCGTCGATCCTCTCGTCCTTTCGAGTCGCGAACGCGACACGGGATCCGTCGGGCGACAGGGCGATGCCCCAGAAATTTCCCTCTATCGCAAGTCGTCGTTCCAGGCGGCCGTTTGAATCCAGCCAGGCGAGGCGCTGGCGAAAGATTTCGCCGCTGAGATAGGCGAGGGTTCCGTTATCGGAGCGGCCATTTCCCGGAAGTGGCGCGCGGGTGCAGGTGAGCGACAACGGCGGCTCCGAGCCCGTCTGGTCACGCTCGGGGAATGCGCTCCATTACCGCACGACGTTGGATTCGATAGTGCGAGTCGGTGTCACCACCGGTGACACATTCTCCATCGGCGGACGGGAGGTCGTGCTGAGCGGGGATTATCTCACGGATGCGACCCATGCGAATTACGATGTCGCCCCCGATGGGCGTTTCTCATGCTCCAGCGCTCCGGGACACAGTCACAGACTGTCGTCGCGCACAACTGGGCCACCGAGATGCGGGAGAAAGTCAGGTCGAACAGGTAGCTCCGGACTTGATGGGTCTTGTTGCCGGTAGACACAGGTGATTTGGCGGATGGTGCGGCGATAGGTCGGGAGCTAGAGTTGCGCGATGAGCGGGGCAACTTGATCAAGACTGATTTCATCGAGCTTGCGGATTGGGAGGGCAAGCCGCTGGATGTCACGGTCGCTTGAAGCTGACAAGCGATTCAATGCTGCTTGCTTCGCTCGCGAAGTGTACGGTTCGCTTGCAAGTTAGCTCAAGGCGTTCGACGGCTCTCCACTGACTGTCCACGTGTCGATTCCTAACATTGAGGAGTGAGCAGATGCTTCACCATTATCGACGAGGCTCAGCGGTGCCGAGAGTCCGTTATGGCGTCATAACGCTTGCGGCGTTCATATCGGTCGTTGTCTTCGTGGGTAGCGCCCTGACAGCCTCACCATCGCTGGCGTTCGGTCGCAACGGGGCCAATCTGTCCGCGCCCGCGCCCGCGTCCTTCGTAACGGAGAGCTATTATCGAATCCGTTGGGGAAGTGAAGACGAGTTTATGACCCTGTTCCGAAAGAATCACCTACCCTTTCTGAGACGGCAATTGGAGAAAGGGATTCTCCTCGAAGTCCGCTTGGATGCACCGCACGAGCACCAGCCCGAAGACTCACGCTGGGATTTGCGAATGACGTTGGTCTATCCCAACGCGGCCGCGGCTTACCGCACCGACAAGATCTCGGAGGCAGAGTATCAGGCTATTGTGCCGAGTGACACGGCAGAGGCGCGCTTCAATCGTGAGGAACGCCGACGTTTCGAGTTACTCGTCGCGCACTGGGACGTGAACGTGAAGTCCCTCGAAGTGCTCATCCGCAAGTGACTGGGCGGTGCGAGTGCCTTCGTATTTAGTGAATGCAATTCGCGGATTTGCGTTACAGCGAAAGGAAATCGCGAACCACATACTTGCGGCGAGCGGCCACGGCTCCTGCCGCCAATTGAGGTGAAACGGTATGTCAATGCTCAACCGCTCCGCGATCATTGTGATTCCAAAGCAGCCGTACATCGATTGGAGCAAGTCAGTATTCGGTGACGACATCCCCTTTGAGCTCTCCGGAGACGACGCGATCCCGGTATTTCTCGGACCGGATGCAGACTATACGGAAGAAATCAACGCTTTCGTTGAAAAGCACTTTGATTTCTTTTTCGAGCACTGGCTCGAGGCATGGTGCACGGATGAATCGCTGTGGCCGAAGCGTCGCACCCGAAAGATGTTCCACGAATGGTTCGATGTTCGTGTCCACTCATGGGTCGAGGATGTCGTGGATGCACCGTTTAAAGTCTTCGGGGATCGCCCCGAGCCCGGAAGCGAGACCAGGTCTCGATCCTTGAAAAGAAGCCGATCTTCCGGAGCCGCCGATGCCGACGGGGTTCGGCTGCCTTACTTCGACCCCGAAGACAAACCGTTCCTTGCGGGATAACCCTTCGGGCTGCTGCGTCACAACGCCCGGCGGCACACGTCGTGCACGCGGCAGGGCAGCCGGCGGACGCCGGATGTGCCACTCGCGTATTTCCTCCGGGAGAAGACCATGAAAGCCGGGAAAGCCCTCGTTGCTGGTATCATCGGTGGCGTGGCGATGACCCTCCTCGCTTGGCTTGCCCGCCAGATGGGCATCGGTATGGATGCCGAGATGATGTTGGGAACGATGGTGAGCTCGCCGGGCAACGCGGCCTGGCTCATTGGCTTCGCGATGCACATGATGCTCTCGGTGGCGATCGCGTTTATTTATGCATGGGGCTTCGAGCGCGTGACGCATCGCGCGGGCGCTGTCGTAGGCCTCGGGTTCGCCGTCATCCACGTCTTCCTCGCGGGCATGGTTATGGGAATGATCCCGGCGATGCACCCGATGATCCCTGAGCAGATGCCCGCGCCAGGAGCGTTCATGGCGAACATGGGCACCACCTTCGTTGCGCTCTTCGTGATCGAGCACCTGATGTTCGGCACCATCGTCGGCGCCATGTATGGACCTGTCGTGTCGGCGCGCCCGCTGAGGACTGAAACGGCATAGCAGTGCGGCGAAGCGAGGCCGAGACTTGCCGCCTCATTCGTGGCTTGTCTCGCTGACGCCACCAGAAATCAATCTTGAGTCGCGATGCTGGCCGACGCGATCGCCGCGTGCGATTCGCCCGGAACCGGGCCGCTCGCCGAGAGTCGATCGATATCGCGGCGCCTACACATTCGGACTTCTGCCCCGGTCGCTGAGTGCTGCAGGCGGGAGGTGGAGGACTAGCGCCGTCCGAGCATCCAGTCGGTCGCAAGAGAAACAGTTCCCCATGCGATAACCAGTTGCCCGCGCGGTGTGCCCGGCTCACGCGATGGAATCAGCCACATGCTGAGTGTCTCGACCGGACTCGAAAGTGTGGTCTCGCGCAGATCGACCCGTGCATGATCGTTCGCAGGGTTGTAGGACATTGCTGCCGCCATCGGCGACTGCCCCATATCCTTCTGGATCAGAAGCTTCCAACCCGCACGCGAGGGCATTGTCTGAATGACATACGTCCCTCGCGGTACGCTCGACCCTCCAATGACGAGATCCACGTCTGTCGTCAGCATGGTCGCGCCGTTGGCACCCGTGCGCCACGCTTTGTCATACGGTACAAGGCTGTCAGTCAGCAGTTTCCTGCCGCGAAGGTTGGGCTGGCCATAGTCAATCCTGATCTTCGATGGCTGTGCCGCCGCTCGCGCGGCGCTGTCAACGAGCGTGAGCGTGACTTCTGTCGTACCGCGGCCACTCGGAGCAACGCGCATGGCAGATTGCGCACCCAGAAGGCCGGGAATCACCAGACTGAGGGAGACCGAAACAACTATCGCGTGATGTCGCATGATGAGCTACCGGGAAAGGCGGGGAAAGCCAGCTGCAGAAAAATATTGCACCAGCTCTACAGCTTATGCATCAGATGACGCCTGCGCCACCCGTGTCCGCGAACCGGATTTCGGGACGAACGGCCGTCCCGGGGTGCGCGGATCGAAGCGGTCGCGAAAGCCATCCCCGACGACATTGAATGCCATGACGGTAAGAGTGATTGCAAGTCCGGGCCAGAAGGCGAGCCGGGGTGCCGAGAGGAGGAACGGACGCGCGTCGCTCACCATCGATCCCCATTCGGCATTCGGGGCCTGGACACCGATCCCGAGAAAGCCGAGCGCGGCAACGGCCAGTACGAGATCGCCCATCTCTATGGTAGCGAGCACGGCAACTGACGGCATGACGTTCGGAAGTACGTGACGCACCAGCACATGCAGGTCGCTCCCACCGAGCGATCGCGCGGCAACAAGGTATTCGTGGCTGCGCAAGGCGACCACCAGACCCCGCACCATTCGCGCGTAGCTCGCCCACCAGACACAGACAAGTGCCATCAGCACGCTGGTGAATCCTGGTCCCAGAAGACCGCCGATCGCCAGGGCAAGGAGGAGGCTGGGGAGAGCAAGAAAGACATCCACCAGACGCATCAGCAGATCGTCGACGATGCCGCCGAAATATCCTGCGATAGTGCCGACCGCCACGCCAATGGACATGATGAGGACAGTGGCAACGGCGACTGTGCCCATGGACCAGCGTGCTCCCCAAGCCAGTCGGCTCAGCACATCCCGCCCGAGGTTGTCTGTTCCGAAGGGATGCGCAACACTGGGAGTGTCAAGCCGGTGAATCGCATCGATTGTGTTGGGATCGCTCAGCGGGAGCACGGGGGCAGCCACCGCGACGATCGCAAGCATCACAATGAGCGAGCCACCGGCAATCGCGAGCGGATCACGGAGGCGCAGCACTGATCCGATTCGTGCGACGGCATCAACCGGGCGCACTGCGATACTCCTTTTCCGAATCCAGGCGCACGCGGGGGTCGAGCCGGGAATACACGACATCTACTATAAGATTGCTCGCTACAAACACCGAGCCTATGAACAGGATGAAACCCTGAATCATGCTGT
The DNA here is from genome assembly GCA_038203205.1 of Gemmatimonadales bacterium. Classification (GTDB taxonomy): domain Bacteria; phylum Gemmatimonadota; class Gemmatimonadetes; order Gemmatimonadales; family Gemmatimonadaceae; genus UBA4720. The sequence continues at coordinate 4,993 of JBBREF010000080.1, forward strand.
AGTCCCTGTCACGGATTGCGTCGATCATGACAGTGCCAAGCCCGGCGCGGGAGAAGACTATCTCAACTATCACGGCACCTCCCAGCAGTCGCCCGAATCGCAAACCAAGCAGAGTGACGACAGGATTCAGTGCGTTCCGCAGAGCGTGCCGAGTCAGTACGCTCGCAGACCGCAGGCCCTTGGCGCGGGCCGTCCTGACGTAATCCTCCCGGAGTACAGCCATCATCGAAGAGCGGGTCAGGCGGGCAAGAGCCGCGCTTTCGGCAAGTGCAAGGGTCATTGCCGGAAGTGCCAGATACATCCACCCGCCTGACCCGGAGACAGGGAACAGCCTGAGGTTTACGGCAAGGAAGAGGATGAGAAGATATCCCAGCACGAAGGCGGGGATCGACGCACCCACAAGTGAAACGAATCGAAGAGAGTGATCGATAACAGTCCCATTTCTTGCGGCCCCGACGACGCCGAGCGGCACGCCAAGGATGATTGCGAGAATGAGCGACGAGAGCGCGAGCTCGAGGGTCGGCGGGAGGTTCATTATCAGTGTACGCGCGACAGGATTGCCGGTGCTGTAACTCTCACCCAGGTCGCCGCGCAACGCATCGGCGAGCCATCGGCCGTATCTGATGGGGAATGGCTGATCGAGGCCCATTTCCTGTCGCAGGAGCGCAACCTCTGCCGCCCCGGGCGGCTCTCCGGTCTGCTGCCGGAGCATGACTTCCGCCGGATCACCAGGTGCGAGATTGGAAAGACTGAACGCGAGGAGCGACAGCCCGAGCCAGACGGGAAGGACACTCAGAATTCGGCGCGACACGTACCCGCCGACCATGACACTCATGCGTCTACCTGTCTATCCAGACGCCGCTCCATCTCTGATTGAGCCTCGAAGGATGCGGTACAAATCCTTTCACCCTGGAGCTCATGGCATAGATGCGCGAGATACCCGCAAGTGGAATTGCAGCGACTTCCTCGTCTACAAGGACACGCATCGCCTCCGCGGCTGCCTTCTGTGCTTCGCCCCTGTCGATACTGGCAAGTGACCGGTCGACCAGCGAGTCGAAACGTTGGCCGGCGAGCATGAACGGCGCGCTTCTGACGTTGGACTTTGAATACCACCGCAGGGCGAGAAGAAATGCAGGATTGGCGTCGTTCTGATTCGGCACCTCGATATCAATGTCGAACTTTCCGCTGTTGAGCCGGCTCGCGTATCCTGCCGGATCGAGGTCCTCGATCCTTGTCTCAATGCCGACCTCGCCAAGCTGCGCCTGGACGTATTGCGTTATCGATCTGTCGACGGCTCCCGGCTGGGAGATGAGCGTCAGCGTCAGGTTACGGCCTCCACGTCGTCTCGTGCCACGCCCGACTGATTTCCAGCCTGCCGAATCGAGCAGATACCTCGCCCGCGCCGGATCGTATGGTATGCCTTTGATCATCGCGGCAAAATCCCCGAGCACGGACGGCGGATTCACCGTGGCAATCTCGGTGGCGTAACCCTCCATGACGTCACGGACGAGTGACCGGCGGTCCAGCGCGTGGGCGACAGCCCGCCGGACGAGAGGGTCCGACATGGCGGTATGCGGCGCAGTACCGCGTGTCGCGATGTACATGAGGACCACGGCACCAGGCGGGGAGACCACGACGGTAATGCCTGCCGTCTCTTTCAGATTCGCGACAATGCTTCTGTTGACGTCGAAGATGAGGTCCACGTTGCCTGCCTTCAGCGCAAGAGCGCGCGTGTTGTCGTCGGGAATAAACCGGAATGTGAGACGGGAGAGCTTGGCCTTGTCGCCCCAGTACGCATTATTCCTTTCGACGGAAAGGTGGCTGCGTGGCACGTACTCGCTGAAACGGAACGGGCCTGTGCACACCGGATTGTCACGAGCTTTCGTTCCAGATGCGATCGTTCCGTAGCTGAGATGCGCCATCTGATCGAGGAGTCTCAGGTTGGGCTTCGCTGGGCGGATATCGAGCGTGCTGTCGTCAACAACGCGGACCGAGCTGTCATCCAGGAAACTGTATTGCGTGCGGTCCCTGATGCCCTGATCGAGCGTGAACTTGACGGAAGCTGCATCGAGCGGCCTTCCATCGTGAAACCGCGGAGTGGTGAGCAGGGAAAACCTGTAAGTGTTGTCGTCTCTATACTCCCACGCACGGGCGAGCAGTGGCTCGAGATCAAAGCCGGGTGTAAGTCGCAACATCGGCTCGCAGATTCCTGCATTGAGCGGATACCTTCCGAGTCGCTCGCGATTGACTTTGAGGCCGAACTCATCCGCGCCAGCACCGATCACGAGACTGCCGGCTGCGGCTGGCATCGCACCGCTGTTACCGTCATTGCCGCAGGCAGCAACGGTGAAAAGGCTCACGGCAATAAATACCTTCATCAGGCCTGGCATCCTCCGTTCAGCGTGAGCTCAAGGTCATCGCGGCCTGTCCGAGACAGATTCCTCCGTCGTTCGGAGGCACGACGTTGTTGGTCCACACCCTCATGCCCGAACGTTCGAGCGCGCCGAGAATCTCAGACAGCAGCAGGTCATTCTGGAAAACCCCACCCGACAGTACCGCCGTGTCGACCGAATGCTCGTTCGCCAGTGACATAACCGCCGCGGAGATTCCTTCGGCCATGGCCTGATGAAACGCGCGCGCGATGGCATTCGCGTTCACTGACCTTTCCCGCATTGCCACGATCGACGCCATCGCTGGCCGAAAATCCAGCTCACCTCCAGCAAACGGAATCTCCATTTCAACGGTTGCCCTGCCCTTTTGCGCCAGGTTTTCGAGCCACATTGCGGCCTGGCCTTCATAACTCGACTCGCGCGTGAATCCGAGGAGTGCAGCAACCGAATCGAAGAGGCGCCCAGCAGACGTGCTCGCAAAACATCGGACGTCGGCCTCGAGGAGGCCGCGGGCGCGGGAATACCGCTCTGGAAACAGGAATGGCTCACGCATCATGATCGCGGATTCGCCAATGCCTGACGCTGCGAGGAAACCTGCGGCAGCCTGTACCGGAAACCGCGCTGCTGCGTCGCCACCGGGAATGCGGCATTGCCGAAGATGCCCGACGCGATCGAAGCCTTCGACTATGCTCCCGACGAAGAACTCTCCTCCCCAGATAGTCCCGTCATCTCCGAACCCGGTGCCGTCGAACGCGGCACCGACTACCCGCTGTCGATATGCACCTCGCTCGGCAATCACGCTTGCGATGTGGGCACGGTGATGCTGCACCGCAATGCGACGGCCGCAATGGAGTTCGAGCGCCTTCGCTGTGGAGTGATACTCAGGATGCAGATCGTGGACGATCTGCAACTCATCGCGATCAACACTGTGCATTGCAAGGAGATCGTCGATTGTCCCGGCAAGCGCCTCTCTCGTTTCCATGTGCTGGAGGTCACCGATGTGTTGACTCAGGATCGCCTCGCCATTGACGATCAGGGCGATCGTATTCTTGAGGTCTGCTCCAAGTGCCAGAGTGGGAGAGTCCAGCTCCATGCGGACTGCGCTCCGTGGCGCATAGCCCCGCGACCTCCGCAGCAGGCATAGGCCCGCAGCCCCGATCCGGGCGACGGAGTCATCGACACGACGAGCGATCGGTCGCTCGCCGACAAGAAACACATCGGCAATCTCTCTCAGCCGCTCGCCCGCTTCATCATCGCGGTACGCGATAGGCTCGCTCGACCGGTTGCCACTGGTCATCACGAGTCTTGGGGGTGCTCCCGCGACGAAAAGCAGATGGTGGAGTGGCGTGTACGGCAGCAGCACTCCGACCTCGTGGGCATCGGGTGCGACACCCGGGAGTTGCATAAGGCGCGGTCCGAGTACTATCGGCCGCTCAGGGGACATGATCAGTGCTTCGGCCTCGGGCGAAAGTCGAATCGTCTCTCGCGCAACTTCGATGTTGCGGGCCATGACGGCGAAGGGCTGTTCCTTCCGGAACTTCCTTTCGCGTAAGGTCTCCACTGCGGAAGGGTTGCTGGCATCGCATGCCAGATGATATCCGCCGATTCCCTTGATGGCGACGATCTCGCCTGCGCAAAGCCGCGCAACAGCCGCAGCAACCGCGTCAGTGCCTCCGGCGTCTATCCCGGCTGCATCGACCAGCCGATACGCCGGACCGCATTGGGAGCACGCTATTGGCTGGGCGTGGAAGCGTCGGTCCGCCGGAGCGTGATACTCGACTGAGCAAGCCCCGCACATCCGCCAGTCCCGCATCGTTGTCGCTGCGCGATCATAGGGCATCGCGTGGATGATTGAGAAGCGCGGCCCGCATGCCGAGCAATTGATGTACGGATAGCCTGTCCTGCGGTCGGCTCCGTCGAGCATCTCCTGAAGACACTCATCGCAAGCGGGCAGATCCGGGCTGATGCCTGCCGTAGCGGGCTCGCCGTCGTCACTTGCCCCGATCGTAAAAGAATCGAACGATCGGAACTCTGCTTCCCGAGTATTCACGGAGTAGACGTTCGCGACTTCCGGCGCGCGCGACACAAGATCCCTCTCAAATGCAAGCAGCGAGCTTTCATCGCCTTCGGCATGGACGCGGACACCATGAGCGTCGTTGATGACATGGCCCGCAAGGTTGTGTTCGCAGGCGAGGCGATAGACAAAGGGCCGAAACCCCACTCCCTGAACGATGCCCGTGACGGTGAAGTCCCTCGCAACGCGCCGGATCAGGAATCCTCGACCATGCAGCCGCGCCCGTGCCAGCCTACCTGTGATACGCGACCACCCGAAACGAGCACGGGGATGGTTCGCTGGCCACCCGTCAGGGCAATCATTCGTCGGCGTGCAACGGTGTCGGCCTCCACGTCGTACTCGATAAACTCTTTCCCATCAAGGAGCAGCTTCTCGCGAAGCTCCGACGTGTACTGGCAACTCGCTCCGCCGTACAGCTCGAGTTCCCCCGTTGAACCTTTGTCGCCCGGGAGCATCATGGCCGCGATCATGTCGCGCATCACATGATACACTGATGCCTGTGCTTCCTGAATTCGGGGTATGTAATCAGACCGCACGATTATCGGATAATCTACGAGGCCGCGCCGGGCGATCTCACCTCCGTCGTATCCCAGAATCGCGACGACTGGCAGCTGCCGCTTTCCTGCCTCGTCAAGAGCTGCCAGAAGGCTGGCGGAGCTGCCGCTACTCGAGATGACTAAGACAATATCCGCGGGGGATGCGAGCGCAATCAGCTGTCGCAGAAAAATCGCTTCGCTGCCTACATCGTTCGCGATCGCGGTAATGCTGGCAGGTTCGCCGGAGAGCGAAATCGCGGGAATGGCAGGGAGATCTTTTGGCGGATGAACGCAATCGAAAACGAAATCGTTCGCGTCGGTTGCCGAGCCTCCGTTGCCAAAGGCGATGATTTTGCCGCCTCGTCGGACGGCCGAAACAATCGCGGCGACTGCATCTGCGATCGCGCCGGCCTGTTCCAGCGCGACCTGATCACGAAGGGCTGCCGTCTCCCTCGCTTTGATCCTGATGGATTCGGCGACGCTTTCGACTACGGAGTCAGTGTTCTGCCGCTCACTCCCGAGAAAGGGATAGAGAAACCCTGCCTCGCCAACGTCGTGGTTGAGCTGTGCGTGCTCGAAGAAAACATGCACGGTCTCCCACAGCGTGTGATACAGAATCTCGACGATCTCCTGATCGATGAAAGGATCCCCGGAAGGCGAATCGAAGGAGCAGCGTGCGCCACCAGCGCAAAGTCCAATTGTCAGAACACCACTCGCGGTCAGGTGCGCGAGCGTCTCGGCGACTTCCTGATCTCCAGCGGGACCGGAGAAGCCGATCGCAATGTCGCGCGGATGCGAGATGACGCGAGCCCACTGTTTGAATGCAGCGGAGAGGTCGATCGCCGGGAGGGCACGCTTGCCGACGATCACGGGATGGATGAACTCGACGACTACATGCTGGGCATCCGTCGCCGACTGCACGCGACCGAATGCCAGCAGGCGGCCGCCATCCTCGAACCGCGCCGACATCTCGCGGCAGGCAACAGCGAGGCGCCCGGATTCACGCGCAAAGAATTCTTCCGATACCGAGTTGCGCGCCCTCAGCGCGGCAACGATAGCCTCGGCAATTCCGGACGCGGCAGTCACAACATCAGATCCTGTCGCAGAAAACTTCACTGCACGTCAACAGATGCGCGGTAGCGGATCGCCCACCAGCATGTCGACGACGCGCGTGCCGCCGTAAGCCGAGCAGGAGATAACGGTCCGAGCCGGAGTCTCACGGACTTCGCCGATCAGAGCCGCTTCGTGTCCGCCTGGTGCGCCACGAACCGCAGCAAGCGCCATCTCCGCGTAGTCGGCCGCAACGACCGCTACGAACTGACCCTCGTTGGCGATGTGCAGCGGCTCGAGGCCCAGCAACTCACACGCGCCCCGAACCTGCGCGCGCACGGGAATAGTTTCCTCCGAGAGAGCGATTGCAACACCCGCGTCACGAGCAAGCTCGTTGAGGGCGCTTGCTACTCCTCCGCGCGTCGGATCCCGCATCCATCGAACACCGGGTCCAGCGGCCCCAGCGAGCGCATCGACCATCGGTAGAATGGACCTCGTATCGGACTGCAGATCTGCGTCAAGGTCGATTTCCCCGCGAGCGAGCAGGATAGTTATTCCGTGATCGCCAATGGAACCTGACAGCAATACCTTGTCGCCCGGCCTGACGAGGCTGGAGGAGCAGACGAACCTATTATCGAGAGCTCCTATGCCCGCTGTGGTGATGTACATGCCGTCTGCCTTGCCGTGCTCCACGACCTTGGTGTCACCGCCAACCACCGTCACTCCCGCATTCAACGCCGCAGATGCGATTGCACGCAGCTCCATTTCGAGCGACTCGGCAGACAACCCGGCTTCAAGGATCAACGTTACCAGAAGGGCAACCGGCCTTGCGCCAGAGACGGCGAGGTCATTCACAGTCCCATTGACGGCGAGGTCGCCGATGGATCCTCCTGGGAAGCGGAGAGGTCGCACCACGAAGCTGTCGGCGGTAAAGGCGAGTTGCACGCCCTCTACATCGACAATCGCTGAATCGCCGAGGGGATTCGCAAGAGGGCCAATCATGAGGGGAGCGATGAGACCCTCGATCAACCTCCGGCTCGCCTTGCCTCCCGCGCCATGCGCCATCTCTATCTGCGCATCTGCAAAACGAATCTGTTGGCTGGCCGGCATTATTACGATCCGGTCGAAGCAGCCGTGGTGGCGCCGGTCCTGACGGCGTAATTGTGAAATGCGGCGCAGGCACCCTCTGATGAAACCATCAGCGCTCCAACCGGCTTCTCGGGTGTACACTCGCGGCCGAAGAGCTTGCACTGATGCGGCTTCAGCACACCCTTCAGAACTTCACCGCACTGTGCTGCCTTGGGGTCAGTCACGCGGACGCCGGGGACGTGGAATCGTTTCTCCGCATCCCATTCTGAATACTCGTCGTTAAGGCGAAGCGCAGACTGCGAGATGAATCCAAGGCCGCGCCACTCGAAATACGGCCGCAGCTCGAAGACTTCCGCAAGCGCCTTGAGCGCGGGGATGTTCCCCTCCCATGGCACGACGCGAGCGTATTGATTCTCCACTCTCGCAATGCCTGAATCGAGCTGCCTCAGGATCATCACGATTGACTGGAGAACATCGAGCGGCTCGAATCCGGAGGTGACGAGCGGCTTGCCGTAGCGGGTCGTAATGAACTCATAGGGCCGGCAACCGATCACAGTGGACACGTGTCCCGGTCCGATGAAAGCATCGATCCGCATGCCTGGCGAGTCGAGAATCGCGCGAATAGCTGGAATAATCGTGACGTGATTGCAGAATACCGAGAAATTCCGCAGTCCGAGCGCACGCGCCTGACGGAGCGTGAGAGCAGTCGAAGGCGCCGTAGTCTCGAATCCGATGGCAAAGAAAACAACTTCGCGATCGGGATTCTCCCTGGCGAGTTTCAACGCGTCAAGCGGAGAGTAGACCATCCTGATGTCTGCGCCGCGCGCCTTGTGTTCGAGCGGAGTGCCAGTGCGGCCGGGCACCCGCATCATGTCGCCAAAAACGGTGAGGATCACCTTCGGGTCGGATGCAAGCGATAACCCATCATCGACTCTGCCCATCGGCAGCACGCAGACCGGACAGCCGGGTCCGTGCACCAGTTCGATGTTCCCGGGGAGGAGATCCGCGAGCGCGAATCTGTAGATGGCGTGGGTATGGCCGCCGCAGACTTCCATAAGCCTGAAGTGCTTGTCAGGCCTTGCGAGTTTCCGGATCTCCGCGGCTGCCTGGCGTATCAGCTGCGCATCGCGGAACTCATCCACGTATTTCATGTCATGTCTGGTCGAACTCGTAGCCTTCGAGCTCGCTGATCGCCTGATCGGCTTCCCCGAGCATCGTCAGCAGGCGCATCTGCTCATCGGCATACTCGGCGCTGATTCTGCTCATCGCGAAACCGACGTGAATAAGCAACCAGTCCGACACTGCGAGCGGGACCTCGTCGCGCACCAGGTCGACGTTCACTTTGCGGCGGACCCCTGAGACCTCGATTACAGCGAGGTGAGGCTGATCGGGGAAAAGCTCGACGATCTTACCTGGGATGGCCAGACACACGGTGCCTCCGGGGATTGCCACAACAAAGTTCGCTGACGCCAATATATCACGCGTGCTCGACCGAAAGCTGGCAAAGTGGGTCGCCAGTCTTTCTCCCGTTAAGGGCCTGCCGTATATAGTAGCGGGAGGGAGGAGAGGGCGGCATCATTCTTGTTGACTGTTTGTTGCGAGGACGACCAGGGGCCGGCGCATCTGAACGAGGTTCACCGGCGTATAGAGATTTGGAGTCTCCAACCGGATCCGGCAATGGCTACAGCTATCGAGCAGGACACTGTTCAGGGAAATCAACCATCGATTCCCGCCACCGAGCCCCACCATCGGCCCGAGCGGTTGCCCCTGGGCCCCCTCAAGACAGTCCACGTTTTCTGGATCGCTGGAATGAGCTGTGACGGATGCACCGTCGCGGTCGCAGGCGCGACAAATCCCGGGATAGAGGGCCTGCTGCTCGGCACTGTTCCCACGATGCCGCAGGTACTGCTTCATCACACTGTGCTCTCCGTCGAGGCAGGTGATGAGTTCATCCAGCCGATGAAGGACGCGTGGGAGGGGAAGCTCGAGCATCCTTACGTGATCGTCGCCGAGGGGTCAATTGCGGATGAGCGAATTGCCGCCCGGACGGGTGGTTACTTCTCGGCGATGGGAAGCCAGGTGACCGAAGGAACCGAAGAGGGCCGGCCGGTGCCGACGGCGACGTGGATTTCACGCCTCGCACCGGGAGCGGCGGCAACGATAGCGATCGGAACCTGCGCGACATGGGGTGGAGTTCCCGCGGCCGAGGGTAATCCGACCGGCTCGATGAGCCTCATGGATTTTCTCGGCAAGGATTATCGGAGTGCATTCGGGCTTCCGGTGATCAACATCCCGGGATGCGCGCCACAGGGTGACAATTTCACCGAGACTGTATTCGCCGTTCTCCTCTTTCTTCAGGGCCTGGGACCGCTTCCTTCGTTCGATGAGCTCGGCCGGCCGGCATGGCTGTTCGGGGAGACCGTGCACCAGGGGTGCACGCGAGCGGGCTACTACGAGGAAGGCATCTTCGCGAAGAACTATGGCGACAAGGAATGCCTTATCGAGATTGGATGCTGGGGACCGGTGGTGAATTGCAACATCGTGAAGCGTGGCGCGATCAACCACATGGGTGGCTGCATGGAAGCGGGAGGCGTGTGCATCGCCTGCACAATGCCCGGGTTCCCTGACAAGTTCTCGCCATTTTACAAGGAACCGCCTGGCGGCATCATCTCGACAACGATGTCCAAGGGCGTCGGTGCCGTGATCCGGCGGGCGAGGCGCCTCTCCAACCGTCACGCGAATACCGAGGTGCGCTGGGACAAGCTCGACCACGTGCCGACTGGCTGGGCAAACGTGAGCACGGCGACCCCGTCGCTCAAGCTGATGGAGTTCTTCTACAAGAAGTGGCAATTCTGGGGAGCGAAATCTCCAGGTCGCCCGAGGGGCAGCGAGGACCGTTTCTGGGGAGTCGATCGTCCCGGCACGAGAAGCGATTACCTCGACAACAGCTCTGCCAGGGAGGATACCGATGACAGACGCTGAGCTCTGGCGCGCGTGGTCGCTCTGGATGGGTGTGGCTGCGCTCGTAATAGTGATTGCCGCCGCCCTTCTGATCACAATCTGGCTGACGGCGAGAAGTATTCTCGCTCACGCGAAGCGCGCGCTTGCTGCGGCCGAGCGAATACGGGAGGCAACGATGCCGATTTGGGCACTCGAGACCACGAATGACGTTGCGGGCCAGATTCTGGAAACCGTCGAGAGCATCGAGGCAAAAGGTGGAGCGCTCGTCGAAGCACTGGAGAGTCACGCCGGGGCTGGTGGAGGAACTGCCCATGTCTGAGGTCACTGCCGAAACTGTACAAACGATCTGGATGATTTCGCTTGGCGTGTTCGTCGTCGTGCTGATCGTCGTCGCGATTCTCCTGACGCTGATTCTTCGGACTGCCCGCGATATCACCGGTGGCGTGTCAGCGATATGGAATGTCGGCCAGCGAATCGCCAACAATACTATTCACATCGCACTGCTTAAGCGGACGAACCTTGTTGCCGGGAAGATCCTCGGGTCTGCGGTTGGTATCGTGCACGCGACGGCGGGCGTGAAAGGCCATGCTGAGGAGTGCCCGGGGTGCCCTGCCTGTGTCATCGGGCCGGAGTGGCTGCGATGAACACAATGACATTGCTCGCTCTGGTTTCCGTTGCTGGCGCGGCGGCGCTGTTCATCGCCCTAGTGATCTTTCTTCATTTCATATCGAAGGAGCTCGAGACGATCGGCGGAATGAAGAAGGCAGGTTACGGGCTCCCGGCGAGCTTTCTCTCAAAGATTCGTCTCGGAGTGCGCGCCATCGAAGTTCAGACCGGAGGCCTCGCGCCGGAGGTCATCAAGCTCAACGGCGGGCTCACGGCAGTTCGTGACGGGCTCGGTGCGATCGATTCAAATCTTGCCGGCGTGATAACAGCTGTCTCGGCGCAGGGGGCAAAATGACGCAGACTGAAGCCGTGTTTCCTCCGGCCGTGTACACAATCTGGTGGGCAGGCCTGATCCTCACTCTCGTCGTGTTCGTGCCGCTTGCAGTTTACTATCTCCATCGCGTGTACCAGGCTGCACGTTCGATTCAGCG
>JBBREF010000081.1:0-15959 GCA_038203205.1 Gemmatimonadales bacterium
TTCCTTTTTTCTGAACGAGAAAAAGGGAGATCAGGACGATGAGTGTCAGCGGCATGACCGCAAATTTCAGCTTCGGGGTGATCACCTCGAGCCCTTCCATCGCGCCGAGCACTGAGATGGCCGGCGTGATCCCGCCGTCGCCGTAGAGCAGCGCGGATCCGAAGAGGCCGATCACAATGAGAGTCTGCCGTCTCCGCTTGTCACCTTCCCGCCGGTTCTGCTGGAGGATCAAGGCGAGGAGGGCGAGCACTCCTCCTTCGCCGCGGTTGTCTGCCCGCAGAATGAAGATGAGATACTTGACGCTGACGACGAGAATCAGCGACCAGACTATCAGTGAGAGAATGCCGTAGACGTTATCCGGCGTCGGGGCCATGCCGTACTTGCCATGGAATGCCTCGCGCATCGCGTAGAGCGGGCTGGTCCCGATGTCGCCGTAAACGACACCGAGGGCGACGAGGGTCAATTGTCTGAGGCGCTTCCCGACGGGATGCGTCTCCGGGTATGTGCTGATCTTGCAGTCCGGTTGAGGAACGACGTGAATCTACCGGAGACCGGTTCGATTTGCGCGGACGGCGGAAGAGCAACTGCCTTTTTTCGGATTTGGCGGATCGAGCCGATTTAGCGGATCAAGACAGAATAGCGCACGGGCTTTGGGGAAAATGTTCTGATCGCTTCGGATTCTGATAGCCTTTCCGCAGGGCATGGAGCCCTCTGAGGGAGCTATCCGCCCGATCGGCCCGATCCGCCAAATCCGAAAAAAGCAGTTGCAGTTCTGCTGTACCTACATCTCCAGCTGAGCCCCGAGCTCGATTACCCGATTAGGCGGGATTGAGAAGTATTCGGTCGCTGTGCGGGAGTTACGCGACATGAAGATGTATACCTTCTTGCGCCACCTCTGCATTTTCGCCTTGCCGGTTGGCAGCAGCCGCTCCCTGCCGAGGAAGTAAGTGGTATCCCTCTTGTCGGCCGGGACGCCCATGTCGCGCGCGCGTGACAGAACGTCCGGGACGTTGGCGCTCTCCATGAACCCGAATCGCGCGGTAACCCTCCAGAATCCGACACCGAGGTCAGTGACGCTCATGCGCTCGTCCTCGGGAACTTCGGGTACGTTCTCGGGCAGGATCGACAGAAGCACGACGGTCTCCAGAAGAGTCTTGTTGTGCCTCAGGTGATGCAGCAGCACGAGCGGTGCGCCCTCGGGATCGCGAGCCATGAACACCGCGGTACCCGGCGCACGGAAGGGTTTTCGCTTTTCGACATCACCGAGGAACAGGTCGATCGGGAGTGACCCGCGTTCGAGCAGTTCCTGGACGATCCTTCGCCCGGCGCTCCAGGTCGTCATCAGCGTGAAGATCGACAGCGCGATGACGATCGGGACCCATCCTCCGTCCACTATCTTGAGTGCGTTGGCGCCGAAGAAAGAGAGATCGATGATCAGGAAGCCAACTGCGAAAGCAAGAACTTTCTTCAGGCTCCAGTTCCAGCGCGAGCGTGCGAGAGTAGCGAAAAGAATTGTACTGATCGCCATCGATCCGGTGACGGCAATTCCGTACGCTGCGCCGAGTGCCGTCGTGGAGCGAAAGCCGAGGACGATCGCGAGGCAGCCAACCATCAACGCCCGGTTCACTTCCGGGATGTAGATCTGGCCGTGCACGGTTTCTGATGTGTGGACTATCGTCATCCTTGGCGAATAACCCAGCTGTATGCACTGCTGTGTCAGGGAGAATGCGCCGGAGATCAACGCCTGTGAAGCGATTACCGCCGCCATGGTCGCGAGTGCCACCATGGGATATAGCAGCGGACGTGGCGCGAGAAGAAAGAACGGGTTAGCTGCGGCCGCCTGTTCGCGGAGAATCAGCGCGCCCTGCCCCATGTAGTTGAGGACCAGTGCGGGAAGTACGAGGCTGAACCACGCGACGCGAATCGGCTTCTTGCCGAAGTGTCCCATGTCGGCGTACAACGCTTCCGCTCCCGTGATGGCAAGCACCACGGCACCAAGTATCACGAACCCCGCAAATCCGTTGCGGATGAAGAAGTCAACACCGTACCACGGATTCAGCGAGAGCATGATCCCCGGGGATTTTGCAATCTCCCGGATGCCAAGGATGGCGAGAGTGACGAACCAGAGGACCATGACCGGACCGAACACGCGACCGACTTTGTGCGTTCCTTTCTTCTGCACCATGAATAGCGTGAACAGAATCAGGAGCGTAGCTGGCACGACGAGGATGCCGAACTGTGGCGCGATCACCTTCAGTCCCTCGGTTGCACCGAGGACCGACATTGCGGGCGTGATGATACCATCGCCGTAGAGCAGGGCAGCACCGGTGAGCCCCAGGCCGATGATGAGTAGTCGCTTGGTCCTGTCTGCGACGAGCTGTTGTTTCTGCAGCAGGAGCGCGAGCAGCGCGAGCTCTCCGCCTTCGCCGCGGTTGTCGGCGCGGAGAATGAACGCGAGGTACTTGATGCTGACGACAAGGATGATCGCCCAGATGATGAGCGACAGTACGCCAAAAACGTTGGCCTCTGTCGGAAGGAGGCCGTGCTCTTCCTTGAAGCACTCCTTGATCGCGTAGAGCGGACTTGTCCCTATGTCGCCGTAAACCACACCCACCGCGAGCAGCGAGAGTTTGGCGAGCCGGCTGCCGGTAGGAGGGGCGTCAGTATGGGTACTGATGTCGATCGGCCTCTAGGAAGGGAGCAAACAAAAGCAGGCAGTCAAAGATCATGCCCGCCATACGGAAGACGGTAAAATACACATGATTCCGCGGGCACGGTGGTTGCAATTACACAGTCCGCCGCAGAGCGCGGCCGATATATCACTGTAAGTCAGAAGCGGAGGAAGTATGGATAAGGATCTGGAACAGCGCGGTCTCGAGAATCAGGTGAAGGGAACGGCCAAGGAAGTAAAGGGCCAGGTTCGCGGCGACATCGGTGACGCCACTGACGACACCAGCGAGCATATCAAGGGCCGCGTCGAAGAAGTAAAGGGCAAGATCCAGAAGAACTTCGGCAAGGCCGAAAAGGAAATCGACGACGCAGTCTGATTTCGCGCTGGATGCCTTGAAAAAAGACCGGGGCTCGAATTTCGAGCCCCGGTCTTTTTCTTGGAGATGGTCCTGGAACTCACGATCCTTTGAACTACATGGAAACGAGCGGGTGAGTTTTGTCGTCAGCCCTCTGCGGCCTGCTGGTGCTAATAGCAACCTGCTACCTGCAAAGCGTTGAGTACATATGATGACGCGAGGCTAGTCGCGCTGTCCAGCAGCTAGCAGGTTGCAGTCAGCCCAAGCAGGCGACAGAGGGCAGGCAGCCCCTCTCTCTCAGCAATTATGTAAACACCACGAAATCCGGTTTAATGATTTCCCGTCGAAAAGGCACTCACGCAACTCGCCGTTCCCTCACCCCACTCCCACAAACGCTTTTCCCGCACTCAAAGTTGGCAGGCTCTACTCATAACGCAGCGCTATGATCGGATCCAGGGCAGCAGCCCTGCGCGCGGGCCATACTCCGAACAGGACTCCCACGGTCGCCGAGAAGGCAAAGGCGAGAATCACTGAGGAGATGTCGACTGTCGTGTTGAACCCCGCGAGGCTGCTCAACGCCATCGCGCCCCCGGCGCCCAGCAGCACTCCTATCACCCCACCGAGAAGGCAAAGTACGATCGCTTCGATCAGGAACTGAAACAGAATCGCAACCCTGGTCGCCCCCAGTGCCTTTCGCACCCCGATCTCACGCGTGCGCTCGGTAACCGAAACGAGCATGATGTTCATGATCCCGATGCCGCCCACCAGAAGGCTGACCGCCGCAATTCCAGCAAGCAGGAACGTGAACGTCTTCGTCGTCTCGGCGAACGTGTTGAGAAACTCGGCCTGGTTCCTGATATCGAAGTCGTCTCGCTTGTCAGCCGTGAGGCGATGCTCGCGGCGAAGTATCGACTGAATCTCTGCCTGCGCGAGTGGGATCTCCGCCTCGCTGCTCGCGAGAACCGAAATGTTGTTGAGGTCCGATGTGCCCATCAGCCGATAACGTCCGGTCGAGAGCGGAATCACGACGACCTCATCCGGGTTGTTCCCGAAGCCGCCCGCCTGGCCCTTTGATGCGAGAACACCGACAACCTCGAACTGAAGCCCGCCGATGCGGACATTCTCGCCGATTATCGCTTCCGGAGTCTGAAGCCCAAGGTTGTCGAGCACTGCTGATCCGATGACCGCAACCCGGCGGATACCGCCTTCCTCCGACTCGTTGAAGAAACGACCGCCGGCCAGGCTGAATTTCCTTATCTCGAGCCAGTTCGGCTTCGCGGCGGTTACCTGGGTCTGCGCGTTCAAAGATCCGTACTGAAGAAGCAGGCCCTTGTTCATTTCCGGACCAACCGCGGCGATGTAAGTCCCACGGGTCTCGAGCGCTTCCGCGTCATCGATAGTGAGCTTCTCAGCGTTTTGCGTGGCGACACCAAATCCGCGGCGTGCACCAGGGCGCACCGTAAGAAGCGTTGTACCCAGTCCGGCGATACGCTCGCTGATTGAATTCTGTGCGCCTTTTCCGATTGCCACCATGGCAATGACCGCGGCGACGCCGATGACGATGCCGAGCATGGTGAGGAACGACCGCATCTTGTTGGCGCGGAGCGCACCAAGTGCAACGAGGACGATCTCCTTGGCGAGTGCGACGCTGCTGCCGCGATGCGCCGCATCCGCGGCGCCGAACGCAGATCGAGCCGGTGACCCGGTTCCGCGCAGCTTGACGCCACGCTCTTCAACTTTCTGGACTGGTGCTGTCATTAGTTCCGTCCGTGCCGTGTTGACGTTTTCACGCTCGTACTACTGGCGGGTTGCGCCAGCGCCCTGACGCTGACCCGCCTGTCCCTGTTGACCCTGCGGTTGCTGACGCTGCATACCGGGCATTCCACCACGCGAGCGAATCCGGTCGAGATCTTCCTGCTGCTTCGCCTGCATTGCCGCCACATTCAGAATCGCAACCGAATCACCCTCGGAGAGTCCGGAAATGATTTCTGATACGTCGTAGTTGCTGACTCCGAGGCGCACCATTTTTGGCGTGTACTTGCCGTTGTTGACGACAAACACCATTCCTCGCCGTCCGCCGCCGCCACGCTGGCCACTGAATCCGCCCTGCTGCCCCTGCTGGGGGCTGGCCTGCGCAGTCTGCGCACTCTGTCCGCCCTCGGGTCTCTGTGTTCTCGAGCAGGCACGAGCGATCGCTGGATCAACCCCGGCCGTGGCGTACAACTTCTGTGACTCAGCCTGCATCGCCTCTCTCTCGATCTCCCCTGCCATCATCTTCGATCTCAGATCTGCGAGCTGTTTCTGAACCGCGGGGTTTTTTACGAGCGCAGCAGTTACCTGCGCGCACTGCTCAGGAGTCGCCGCCGGCATATCTCCACCCTGTCGTCCGCCTGTCTGGCTAGCCGGCGATGCGGTCGGACCACCCTGCGGCGCTCCCTGCGCACCACCGGCATTCTGTCCCGCGCTACCGCCACGCATCGCCGCACGAACCGAATCCGGGTTGAGTCCCAGCATCGTTGCGACAGAGACCACTTCGTTCGGACTGCGAACTGCGTCATTGGAAATGGAAAGCGCATTGTCGCGTCGCTCTACTTCGATCGACACTTCTCCATTCATGCCGGGCATCAGCAGCCCCGCCATGTTGTCGATACTCACAAGCACCGGAAACATTGTCACTGCCTGCTGGATCGTCGCCTGCGGTTCGATTTTCTCGACAACACCGACAAAAGGACGATCAGGAAATGCGTCGACAGTCACGGTCGCCGGAAGCCCAGCGCGAACCTTGCCGATGTCTGTCTCATTCACGAGGGTGCGCACCCTGACCTTGGTGAGGTCGGCCATCTTGAGAATCGTAGTTCCGCCACCGAACGTGCCAGTACCCGACGCGATCACCTGACCGATCGAAACCGGCTTCTCGATCACCGTGCCCGACACCGGCGCACGAACCGTAGCTTCCTCGAGCGCCTGAGCCCTGAGATCGAGAGCAGCGCGGTTGCGTAATACCGTTGCCTGCGCATTCGCATACTCCACCTCTGACGCTTCGTTCTCAGCCGAGGTGATGATACGCTCCTTGAACAACTGTGACGCGCGGTCACGGGCCGTCTTCGAAACCCGCGCACGAATCAGTGCGGCATCGAGATCTGCCTTCGCCTGCGAGTACGAGTTACGCGTGTCGCGAGTATCGAGCTGGATCAGGAGATCGCCGGTCCTCACATAAGTGCCGGTCTCGACAGGCATCGCGATGATCTGACCCGATGATTTGGCCTTTACCTCGATGACGTTGATCGGCTCGACAACACCCGTGGCTTGAGCATCCACGACGATGGTCTGCCGCTCAACGGCGGCGACAGGAATCGTCAACTGATTTTGTTTTTCCTTCGAACATGCCAGCGTCGATAATGCGGCGAGCACGAAGGCGGTCTTTCTGGTCAATGTCATCTCCCTAAAGGTCACGGCCGATGAGCGCTTCGAGCTGCGCCTTGGCCACACGGTAGTCATATCGAGCCCTGATTAATCCGGTTCGTGCATTGTCGAGCTGGGTCTGCGAAGTCAGCAGATCCAGCAGCGTGGTTGCGCCAAGCTCATAACGCCGCTGCTGCACCCGAAGATCTTCCTCGGCCGCCTGCACAGACTGGATCTGGATGTCCACCTGTTCCCGCGCGATTGTCATCTGGCCGAGCGACTGAACCAGGGTCTGGCGCGCCAGATATCGCGCGTCGCGCACCGCCGCCTCGGCAACGTCCTCAGCGACGACAGCGCGGGCTACAGTCACTTCCCGGTTCAGGTTGTTGAACAGCGGAAAGTTGAGGCTGAAGTTCAGGCTCTGGCTGTACGCGTACCGCTTGTCGCCTATTCCAAACTTTGGATCGAGTCCGCTTCCGCCGCGGTTGAAGCTCATGTTCACCGTGGGAAGGAATGAGGTTTTCGCCGCTCGAACGCTCGCGTTCGCTGCAGTGAGCTGCGCATCGGCCTGCTCAACCGCGGGCCAGTTGGCGATCAACGGCTCGAGTTCGGCGAGGGTCGGAATAGTCCGTCGCTGGTCAACAGTGTCCGAAGCAAGCGCTGTCACGGGAGTCGGCGACGCGACGAGACGCGTCAATGTCGCGTTAGCGAGCTGGAGGTTGTTCTGCGCTGAAAGTCGGGCTAGCCGCGCGTTGCCGAGGAGCACAACAGAACGAAGTGAGTCAGAGACCGTTGCTGCTCCGGCGCGAAGCCGAAGCGACGCCGAGCGAAGCTGCTGTTCAGTCTGCTGAATCTGCGCATCCGCTGCGCTCTGAGATTCGCGGGCTGCAAGAATGTTGTAGTACTGCTGCTTCACCTGAAGCGCGATCTGAAAACGCGATGAAGTTTCACCCGCCTCGGCGACGTCGACGTCAGCCTTCGATCGCTTGAGTTCGAAGTAGCGCCTGCCGCCGTCGAAGATCTGCAGGTTGCTCGAGAGTCCAGTCGAGTAGCTCGTCGGCTGTCCCGTGAACGGGACCAGGTTGCCCTGTGTGTCGAACCTGTCGCCACTCTGGCGATTTCTACCGGCCGAGAGGGAAAAGCTCGGCAGGAATGCCGCGTATGACTGCTTGACCGCAGCCTCGGAGGTGCTGATCGCGCCCCGCGCCTGCACGGCCGACGGTGCGTTCTGCTGCGCGAGGCGGATGGCCTCATCGAGCGAAATGGGTGCTGCCACCGTGGCGGCAGTCTGTGCCGTAACCGCTGCGGGAATCAGGAAGAGCGCTGCTATAGCTGCATTCAATTTCATTTACGGAATCGGTTTCTGTTGATGTCTGCTGGTGTCGGATCGACGGCGCGCTTCGGCGCGTTTGCGTCCGCGCTCGCGCATTTCGTCGAGCTTGCGGGCCTGGTCCGCCGTGAGGATGCGTTTGAGCTGCTCGTGCGTGCTGTCGCCCAGAGTTCTTCCAATCTTCTGAACGGAATCCATTTGCGGCCGAAGCGGACGCCAGAGCTCGCGCATCCGTGAGCGGCCATCGCTGGCGATCGAATCGAACTGCGTCCGCTGTGCTGGAGTGAGCTTCAACTCACTGGCCATGCGATCCACGCTCGGCCGCCTGCCGCGTGAGTGCTTATCCCGCGTAAGCACGCGATCAGCCGTGATGCCGAGTGCACCACCGGCGATGAATGCGCCGAGCAGAAAGATCAGAGCGAAACTCTTTGAGCGTTCCATTCAGTGGCTCGCTTTAGTTGGAGAGGTAATAGCTGAGGGCAGCGGCATCCGTCTCGCCTGCGACGTACTGGCCAGCGATGGGTTCGTCTGATGCGCTCGTGATCTCAGGCTGGACCACTGCTTCGTATGCGACCTGGTCGTCGGGCTCAGTCAGCTGCTGGTTGACGATGCCGGCGACTGCAAAAATCGCTGTCGCTGCGACGAGTCCGATGCGAGCCCATGGGACGAGCTCCGCCCACCAGCCTTTCTCGGCCGTCTCGGAGACGCGTGCCATGATACGACGCTCGAGTCCGGCCCAGTAGGCATCGGGCCAGGCCGCTGCGTCGGGCGGTGTGTAGGCCTCGCGGATGAGCGAAACCAGCGGCTCGCCAATTGAGTCGCTCCGTTCGCCTGATGCGGGGAATTTCAGTTCGTCAGTCATGCGTCATCTCTCATGTCCTTCAGCAATCCGCGCAGCTTGAGCCGCGCGTGGTGGAGATCCGATCTTGCCGTGCCGCCCGGGATTCCGAGCACCTCTCCGATCTCCGCATGTGTGAACCCTTCGACATCGTGCATCACGATCACAGAACGCGCCCTTTCGGGCAGCTCGGCGAGCGCGACTGCAAGTCGTTCCTTGAGCTCCGCATCTTCGGCGGGATTCCTGAATGGCGACTTCAGGGCTTCGGTAAGCTCTTCCGTGGTTCGCACCTTGCGGCGCCTTGCGATGTCCAGCGCGGCGTTCGCGACGATGCGATTCAGCCACGGACCGAAACCTTGTGACGTGTCGAACCGGCCTATCGCCTGGTACGCCTTGACGAATCCTTCCTGAACCGCGTCTTCCGCGTCTTCATGGACCGTCACGATCGCCCTGGCGACGAGGTACGCGCGCCGCTGGTGCAACCGCACCAGACCCGCGAAGGCGTTTTGATCGCCTTCGCGGGCCGCCTTGGCCAGCGCGTGTTCCTCGTCTGGAATACGCACTGGCTGAGGAATGTGTTGGGGAGGGCCGGCTAGTGGCCGGTCGGGGCCGCTGCGGAGGGGGCTGCAGCGGCCGGGGCTGCGGGCGGTGCGCCATGGGCGCCGGACGCCTTGAGGTCCGCGAAATGCGAGTTCGTGAGCCAGACGATCGTGAGGATCACGAGGAAAATCACTGATCCACCGAGCACGAGGCCCGCCATCGCGGCACCGAAGTCAGTGCTGGCTTGTTTTGCGGCGGCCATGGGGGCTCCTCTTTTACGAGTTGGGGGGAGTATCGGACACTCGAACCTTCGTCATGTGATCATTGGGCTCGATCTTCTTGATGATGTCGACGCCACCGGTGACCTTGCCGAAAACTGTATGGACCCCGTTGAGGTGGCGGGTGTTGCCTTCACTCAGCACGATGAAAAACTGGCTCCCGCCGGTGTTCTTTCCGGCGTGCGCCATCGAGAGCGCGCCGAGCTCATGCTTATGCGGATTGCCGGCGGTTTCGCAGTCGATTTTGTGGCCGGGCCCGCCTGTGCCGATGCGCGGGTTTCCTTCCGGAAGCTCGCGCGACAGGGGGTCTCCGCCCTGCACGACAAAGTCAGGAATCACGCGGTGGAACTTCACACCATCGTAGAATTCATCGTTTGCCAGTTTTTCGAAGTTCGCGACCGTGTTCGGTGCTTCCTTGTCATAGAGCTCGGCCGTCAGGGTGCCGCGGTTCGTTTCGATCGTTGCGTATTTCGTCATCTGATATGGGAGGTTAGAACGGGAAAAATAACGTCAGACGCGAGCTGACGGGCAGATGTCGTTGAGCACGCAAGACGCGCACTTGGGCGACCGGGCGACGCAGATCCGCCGCCCGTGGAAGATCAGAAGATGCGATAGCAGTGCCCAGTCCTCGCGGGGGAACAGCTTCATCAGGACCTGCTCCACTTTTACGGGATCTGTATCGCTCGTCAGGCCAAGTCGAATCGCGAGTCGCCCCACGTGTGTATCCACGACGACGCCGTCATTGATGTTGAAAGCGTTGCCAAGCACGACGTTCGCTGTTTTTCTGCCGACTCCCGGAAGCCTTACAAGCTCGTCCATGGTTGCGGGCACAGCTGCGTCGGCACGTTCGGAAACCGCAGCTGACATTCCGAGAAGGCTCTTCGTCTTGTTGCGAAAGAAGCCGGTGCTCCTGATGAGGTCCTCGAGTTTCGCGGGATCGGCATCGGCGAGCGAGCGAGCGTCGGGGAATGTCCGGAAAAGCTCGGGGGTCACCATGTTGACCCGCTTGTCCGTGCATTGCGCGCTCAGGATCGTGGCAATGAGGAGCTGCAGCGGGGTTTCGTAGTCGAGCTCGCAATGTGCATCGGGGTACTCACGCTTGAGTCTGGCGAGAATCTCGAGAGCGTGCGCCTTGAGGTCGGCACCGCGTTTCTTTTTTCGCTGCGGAGGGCGCTTAGGCGCCGGATTCGGGTGATTACTGCTCATGTGGTCAATCAATCGGGCATTTCGCTTGTTTTAAAGGGGGCTCTGCCGAACTGTCGATTCTGCGATGTTTTTGCTCTGCAGTAGCCTCGCTTAGTACGGTAGCGTATATACTATGGAGCGTGAGACAAAGAATAAGGCGATCAATCGATCACAGGCGAGCTGCCGCTGACGCGGGTTCAACCGCCGCTTCCGCGGCCGCGCTTGCGGCGGGCGATATGGCCATCGCCCTCTCACGGTGGATTGGCATTGACGGATGCCACGCAGTATTCAGCCGGGCGAAGTCCGAAGCTGAAGCGAAGCACGCCGCCCTGCGCGGAGTGTCCCTCCAGATGCGTGCGGCGCAGTACGTGGAAGGGGTCGGAGCATCCGTAGAGCAATACGGGGATGACGCAACCGCCGAAGGTATCGAGACGATGCTGGTGGGCGTGAGCGAACTACTGGGCCGGTTAGTCGGCGCGGACATGGCCAGGAATCTCATCGAGCAAAGCCTGCCTGATTCCACGCAGGACGAACCCGCGGAAAAAACAAGGAGCGCGGAAGCGTGAAAAAGGACGAGCCTGAGATAATTCGACTAATACCGACCGGCGTGCCTGGCCTGGACAGAGTACTCGGCGGCGGGTTGCCCGAGTACTCGTTCAACCTTGTTGCCGGCGGACCGGGTTCCGGGAAAACGACCCTGGCGCACCAGATCATTTTCGCCAACGCAACGGCCGAACGCCCAGCGCTGTATTTCACTGTTCTTGGTGAGCCGACTATCAAGATGTTGCGGTATCAGCGGCAGTTCAGTTTCTTCGACACTCAGCTCGTGGGGTCGGCTGTTCAGTTCGTGAACCTCAGTGCAGAGGTGCTCGAGGGTGATCTCAGCGGTGTTCTCGACCGGATCGTCTCGGAGGTTGAGGAGGTGCGACCGGGAATCGTCGTCGTCGATTCGTTCCGGACAATCGGCGGCCGGGCAGGTAGCGTCGAACAGCAGAGCGAGCTGGGCATCGAGAAGTTCGTGCAGCGTCTCGCGCTCAACCTCACCAGCTGGGAAGTCACCTCCTTCCTCCTCGGCGAGTATAGTGAGAAAGAGCAGCGCAATCCCGTATTTACTGTCGCAGACGGAGCCTTCTGGCTCACGCAGGCGACGGATCGCAACTCTGTCGTCAGGAAGCTGCAGATCGTCAAGGCTCGCGGGACTGCGCCAATGCCCGGTCTTCATACCTTCCGGATTACCGGAGATGGAGTGCAGATATTCCCCCGGATTCCCGAGCAGACACTCGCGCGCAAGTCGCCGAAACGGGAGCGTCTCTCGACTGGCATTGCTGGTCTCGACGAGATGATCGGCGGTGGCGTGATCGCAGGCGACGCCGTCATGTTGACGGGTCCGGCGGGCAGCGGGAAGTCAACGATCGCAACACAGTTCATGGTGGCTGGCCTGAAGAACGGCGAGACAGGCGTCATCGCTGTATTCGAGGAGTATCCGGAGGAATACCTCGAGCGCGCGAACGCCAGGGACTCGAAAATCGGGGAGATGATCGAAGCAGGAAAGCTCGAGATCATTTATCTCCGCCCTCTCGACCTTTCTGTTGACGAAGCCCTGTACGAGATACTCGATGCAGTGAACCGGCTCGATGCCAAGCGGGTGGTGATCGATTCATTGTCGGGCTTCGAGGTTGCACTCGCCCCGACGTTCCGCGAGGACTTCCGCGAATCGCTCTACCGGCTCGTTGGCACATTGACGGCGACCGGTGTGACAGTGTTCATGACAGCGGAGGTATTGGAAGGCTTTACCGACGTAAGGTTCACTGCCGAGAAAGTCTCGTTCATAACCGACGAGATAATCATTCAGCGGTACGTGGAGATCGAGGGTAAGCTCAAGCGCGTGATGGCGGTCATCAAGATGCGCGGCAGCGAGCACAGCCACACGATTCGGACATACGAACTCACTCGCGACGGCGTAATTTTAGGCGGCGACCTCCGGCAATACGATGGCATAATCACTGGCGTTCCGCGCCTGCGGAATCCGGCGGTGCCGTCGCCAGGAGAACCGGCTTCGGCGCGACTGGAGTAGAATCTTGTCCTCGGAAGAACACCCACCGCGTTCAGCTGATCGCGAAGCCAGTGACGCTCTAGAGGTCGCACTTCGCCAGTATATGCGGCATGCGCCGATTCCGTTCGCGATCACGCGTGGGCCCGAGCACGTGCTGGCATATGCCAATAACGCGCTTTGCAAGCTTGCCGGGCTGGCAGACGACGCCATCGGTGTTCCCATCACTGCAGGATTCGGTGAACGAAGCACACGAGAATTCGCGGATGTGCTGGATCGGGCATTCGCCGACTCGGCAGAATTGCTGGACGTGGCCGTCGATCTCTCATGGCCCGGCGCCGCGAAGATCAGGTGCACAGTGTGGCCGGTCATTGGTGCGGACGATACTACTGAAGGGCTCGGCATTGAATTTCGGGAAGCGGAGCAATCTGACGATGCGCTGGATCTCCAGCGGAAGATCGCGGAGCAGATGTTGCTGGGCGCGCTGCGGGAGCGTGGTCTTGCTGATGATGCCGAGGCAGCTCGACGACGTGCGGCGTTTCTCGCGGAGGCCAGCCGCCTGCTCGCTGAATCAGTCGATCGTGCCGGGACTCTTGTTGCGCTGACGAAACTGGCGCTCCCGACGCTGGGCGCCTGGTGCATAGTGGACCTGCTCGGCGCGAACGGGGTGGTGCAGCGACTAGGCATCTTTCATCCCGATCCAGCCAAACAGGCGATGGTGACGCGACTCGACGCCACGTGGCGGCCGGAGCGGAGCGATTCTTTCGGCGCGGCTGCAATGCTGAATGAGGTCCGGACGATCTCGGTCACCGATGACATCGAGGTTGTCCTGGCGGCGGTCGCACACACCGACGACAACCTGACGATCCTGAGAGAGCTTGGCATCGGTGCCCTGTTGACAGTACCTCTTGCAACACGGGGAAAGCTTCTGGGGGCAATCACGTTCGTGAGCGCCGAGCGGAAGGCCTCTTATTCAACAGAGGAGATCCAGCTTGCCGAAGACCTCGCAAATCGCGGCTCAATCGCTCTCGAAAACGCCCAGCTCTACGACACTGCGATTGTCCTGCGAGAGAGTGCCGAGAGTGCAAACCTCGCCAAGTCTGCGTTTCTCGGCGCGATGAGCCATGAGCTGCGCACGCCGCTCAACGCAATCGGGGGGTACGTAGACCTCATCGAAATGGGGCTTCGCGGGCCAGTCACAGAACTGCAGCGCGCCGACCTGGTTCGAGTGAAGACGAATCAGCAGCATCTGATGGTTTTGATCACAGAAATATTGAATTACGCGCGGCTCGGCGGCGGGCACGTGACTTATAACATCGTCGAGTTCGACGTGCGCGAGCAGCTCGAGCGGGCAATCGAGCTCGTCGAACCCCTGATCGCCCGCAGCGGGCTCAGCTACGAAAGGATCCATTCGGGACCGCATATAGTTGCGCGAGCTGATCCGGACAAAGTTGTTCAGATTCTCGTGAACCTGCTCTCGAATGCAATCAAGTTCACCCCTGAGGGGGGGCACATCTCGATAGAGACCCAGGCGGCCGGGGGATTTGTCTACCTGGGCGTCCGCGACACCGGCGTGGGGATTCCGGCGGAAAAGATCGAAAAGGTGTTCCAGCCGTTCATCCAGCTGAAAGACACGCTCTCTGGGCGCCAAGCCGGCGTGGGGTTGGGCCTCGCGATAAGCCGGGATCTTGCCCGGGCGATGAGCGGTGATTTATCCGTCGAGAGCGCCGAAGGCAAAGGTTCCTGTTTTACCCTCGCGCTCCAAGGTTATCCTGAATAGCGACGCGTTATTGCAGTACGCAGTACTCTGTGCCTCCTAACCTTCCATCCCTGCATGCCCCGGCAGCCGCTCGATCATGTCGTGAAGCTGCTTCTGGATCAGCTCGATCTCCTGGCGTGCGCCCTCGTTGTCGAGAAGACCGTTCCGCATGTTGATCGACACACGGTTCATGTACTTGATCTTCATCAGCATCTCGTCCGTCGCCTTGCGGAGCGACGTGTAACGCCGCTTGTCGGCACGTGCACGGTGATATCGCCGAGTGAAGTCTTCGAGGTTGAGGCGGCGGGCGAACTCGATCGCTTCTTCAACAGTGCGACCTGGAATTGCGCCGTGATCGGGAATACCGTCACCGGTTTCGGGATCAGCGAAGAACAGCCTTCCGATGTATTCGATCCCATCGTACGCGATACGAACGGACACCGCGCACGGCTTGCCGTCGATCTCTATCGTTGAAAGGTGCTGTTGAACTACTCCAAAATCCGACATCTGGGCGCGTTTTACCTGGGGTCAGTTGCCGTGAGAAAGGTGTCGAGCGCCGCAAAGAGCCCGGCCGGCTGTTCAACGTATGGCACATGTCCGCAGTCGTCCAGCAGCGCAAGCTCGGCATCCATGGCTTTGGCGCCCTCAATAGTAGACTCGACCGGGATCGGATCGTCACGGCCATGTACGAACAGGGTGGGGAATCCCATCGGCTCGAGCTGGGCAAGAACGTCAAAATTGTCGCCCAGGCTCTCCCAGACCTGCGTTTGCACCCTGCCGGTTACCCGAAACGGCGTAAGGTCCCGCGCCTTCGCCGGATCGGCAAAATACGCGGCGACGGCAAGCTCGAACGTGCGCTGCTTATAGGCCTCGGGGTCGGATTCACGGAGACCTGAGTTGGCGAGCTCCTCACGCAGTTTTTTAATCTCCATACCATCCTGTCTCCGCGCGAACTCCGCCTCGAACTGTTTGCGGAAATCCATCCTGAGGGGTGCGGGATCAATGAGGGCAAGCCGCGCGGCTTTCGGCATGTCTGCCTTACTGCGGGCCTCCAGGCAATACAAGAGCGCAAGCATTCCACCGAAGGAGTAGCCGACGATTGAAAGCGGCGATATCTCGAGCTCTCGAATCACGTCAGTCATATCCGCGACGTGAGTCTGCCACGTGATCTTCTCTCTCGCGTCAGATTTCGATTTTCCGCCACCGCGCTGATCGTAGAAGATCACGTTGTAACGTTCCGCGAGGTGAAGCATCTGCGGAAGGAGATAATCGTGATGCGCGCCGGGACCCCCGTGGAGGACGAGAATCTTTGGCGCGTTGTCGGGTCCCCACGCTGCCCAGTAAAGCTGGTTTGCGGTAAAGCCGGAAACGCGCGGTGCGGGGATCGGTATCGGCATTAAAGACCTTGGTACCTAGTGGCTCGGCTCAACGCGGTCATTTCTAAGATTGGCGGATCGTATTGGATTCTGCATTGTGGTTGTACTGCCGCGTCTTGCGTTCCCCGTCTTGCGTTGTCAGTTATCCGTTGCCGTTGGGACAGGTAGAGTCCAA
>JBBREF010000082.1:0-15942 GCA_038203205.1 Gemmatimonadales bacterium
CTTCAACGCGCTTATCTCGAAGGTGCGCGGCAAGAGCAAGCTTCCAACCGGTCGCAACATCATCGTGTTCTCACCGCACCCCGACGATGACGTAATCTCGATGGGCGGGATCCTCAACAAGCTTCACCAGAACAACAACGACATCATCGTAGCATACCAGACGTCAGGTAACATTGCCGTCTTCGATCACGAGGTCCGCAGGTACGTCGACTTCCTGCGACGCTTCGACCGGGACTTTGCAAAAGCTGACTCAAAAACGCGCGCGCTCATCGACACTGTCGAGAAGTTCCTCGAGACGAAAGCGGCGGGACAGGTCGACACGCCTGATGTGCAGACCATCAAGCGAGGTATACGCGAGGCCGAAGCAGTGTCGGGTATCGAGACATTCGGCATGAACCGCGAGCAGGCTCGCTTCCTTAACCTGCCGTTCTATCAGACCGGCAAGATTCGCAAGGATCCGATAGGCCCGGAAGACATACGCATCACCCTCGAGCTGCTTGAGGAGCACAGGCCCTCGCTGATATTCGTCGCCGGCGATCTTTCAGATCCGCACGGTACTCACAGAATGTGCCTGGAGACTGTGGAAGCAGCGCTCCTTCAGTACTCCGGCGACAAGCCCGATATCTGGTACTATCGCGGAGCGTGGCAGGAGTGGAGTGTCGCCGAAGCCGACGTGCTGGTGCCACTTTCGGAAGATGAACTGAGGTGCAAGATACTTGCGATCTTCAAGCATCAAAGCCAGAAGGACCGGGCTCCCTTCCCCGGTCAGGACGAACGCGAATTCTGGCAGCGGGTATCAGAACGAAACACCAACACGGCTGCAGTCGTCGACAGCCTTGGACTGCCTGAGTATTTCGCCATGGAAGCGTACGTTGTGCGCCGGGACGGCAAACGAGTGCATCCCGAAACCGTCGCTACGAGTGCGCTCGGCGCACCTGTAACGAGGCCCGCATCGAAGGCGCGCGCGCACTGACGAGGATTACACCACAGGCATGGATTTGCGTAGCTCGAGCATCGAACCGGGATCGTCGCTGACGATCCCGTTGATGCCTGCGAGCCACAGGTCGCGCGCAACACGTGTATCGTTGACCGTCCAAACGTGGACCCGCACATCGTACTTCGCGGAAACTTTCGCAAAACGGCGAACGGGAAGAGGCACGCCGTAGTACGAGAGCGGCGTGCACAATGCGCGGAAGCCAACGGGAGCAGCAGCCCGGCCTCCCAGGCTCTCGCGAAGGATCTTCGAGATCCCATCACGCGAAGCTCCGAGGGCGACGCCCGAGCCAGCGAACACCCTTAGCGCCTCGGGCCGGAACGAATCCACCAGCACGCGCTCGACTGACTTCCGTTGCTTGAGGATGTTCAGCACGCCGGTGGCCGCGAGTGGAGCCTTGATCTCGACCAGGAGCGGGATGTCCGGAAAAGCTTCAACTACTTCCTCGAACCTCGGTATGCGGTGCCCTGCCCCGCGATACGGAAACGTTCTTCCTGCATCCTTCGTGTAGCGTGCCCCTGCGTCGACCTTCCGCAGGTCAGCAAAGTTCATCCGCGCGATCTCGCCAGTCCCATCAGTCGTTCGCATGATAGTCGGATCATGATGAACAACGGGGATTCCGTCAGCGCTCAGATGTACATCGAACTCGATGGCGTCCACGCCCAGGCCGACCGCCTGGGCAAACGACTCCATCGTGTTCTCCGGGGCGTGTGCCCGGTTTCCCCGGTGTCCGACTACTATGCGGGCGCCACGCTCGATGAGAATGTTCATTCAGACAAGCGTCATGCCGAAACGGCTAACAGCAAAAGCTTTAGAAAGTTACCTGCAGGCGAGTCATGATCAGTCTTCCGATCTCGCCGCCGCCGACAAACTCGACATGCTTGTTATTGAGCAGGTTGGTGCCGAACACTGAAAACATTGCGCCGCTCATAAATGCCGGGCGAACTGAGAAGCCCGCATCGAC
Source organism: Gemmatimonadales bacterium (assembly GCA_038203205.1). Classification (GTDB taxonomy): domain Bacteria; phylum Gemmatimonadota; class Gemmatimonadetes; order Gemmatimonadales; family Gemmatimonadaceae; genus UBA4720. Next base: position 1,959 of record JBBREF010000082.1, read on the forward strand.
GAGATTGTACGTGCCGATATTCCCATTTATGAACGAGAAGACCGGGAAGCCGGAGACGTGACGCCCGCGAAGCTCACCTGAGAGGCCGTTGCTCTCGTTGCGATACTTGATTGCGGCCGAGCCCTTCTTGCCGGGCGCGTTTAGTGAGATGTCCTGCACGCCGCCGACTTCTTCCTTGGGGAAAAAGTCCTTGTTCACGTACGAGAACGTCCCCTCGACCGAGAAGCCACGATCGAGCAGCAGCTCGGCACCGAGGTCGCTGCCCCAGACATCGAGCTCACCGAAGTTGCGGTAAGTGACGATGATGTCGCTTCCTGAAGAGAGGTCAGCGTCGAAGTTGACGACGCCGACCGGAGCAGCCGACAGACTTCCGCTGACGAGTCCGGCGATCTGTCCGCGCTGCGCGGGAGTCAGCGACGCGATGTTGCCCAGCGCGGCCGTCAGATACGCATTTAGCGCCGTTGCGTTCATGAAGGCGTTCGGCGTCTCGAGGATGAGCGGCCCAACGAAATTCTTTCGCTTCTCCATCCAGCCGTCAATTGAAAGCTGAAGACGGCCACCAAGAATACCCTTATAGCCAACCTCGAAAGTGTTGTTGGTGGTTGGCTTGATCGGAGCGACGTCATTCAGCGTCGCTGGATCGACCGCGTCGCCGAAGGATCGTGTTGCGGTGTTGAGCAGCCGGAGAGTCGTCGGTACCTGCGCTGCTGTTGGTCGCAGACTTCCGAGGAATCCGACAATCGCGGCTGCCTGACCCGCGGCCTGCGGCTGCGGCAGCCCGGCTGCGACGAAGGCACCAGTCAGTCCGGCCGTTATCGCCGCTGAATTTCCGGCAATTAACGCCGGATACATGGTGGACGCGTCGGCCGCGACGAAGTTCGCAGGGTTGCCACCGAATGCAGCCGGCACGCGCATGCAAAGGCTGGCAATGCCGGTCGCGCAGTCACGTCTGAACCTGAGCCCGCCTTCGTTTGGAACGCCGAGAGCCCGCACGCCATATAGCTTCGTCTGCGTGCCAGGGAGGTCGACGCGAGCAGCCTCGAGATCGAGGAACAGGTTGTTGGCACTTGGGGTCGAGAACGCCCTGTTGTAAGTGAACCTGACGTTCTGGTTTTCGGCTGGCTTGAATACGAGAGCGAGGCGGGGAGAGAAAACCGGATCCTCGAGGCGGCTGTGTTTGTCAACGCGCGCGGCTGCGGTGACTTCGAGCTTCGGATGCAGGCGGGTCACCGAGTGGAGGTAGCCTCCGACTTCAGTGATTCCGTCATCTGCCTCGTTACGCCCGTTGATCGACCCCTCGGTCCTCGCATCTGTATTGAGATAGTCGAAACCGTAAAGGAAACTTTGCCGCGTGCCGAAATCGGTTCCGTGCTGCACCTGCGCTACGAACTGCTTTGACTTGTCGATGATCGGCTGAAGCGTGCGCAACAGGAACGTCTCGCCGGCATTGCTCGTGTTCATGAACGCCTGCGCGAACAGCCGATTGACTCGCCCACGGAGCTGGAACGTCTGATACGTCCAGTCGATGACCTGGGCCGGTCCGAGTCCTGTCGGCTCGACTGCACTCCCTGCCTTCGAGTAACCATAGGTACCGATCAGCTCGCTTGCTGAAGTCGGACGATAGTCAAGACGCACTTCACCGCCCATGCGGTCGATGTCGAATTGGCGATCAACCTGTTCGAGCGGGTCGCGCGCGAGCGGACGCCACTCGTTTCCCTGGAAATAGTCGAAAGAAGCCTTGTAACCGAACTTCTCAGTCGGAGCACCGGCCGTGCGAACAGCGCCGCGGAACAAGCTGCGCTCTCCTGCATCAAGCGTGACCGTCGTACCCTGCGAAGAGAATGGCGATTTGGTGATGAGATGCATCACGCCACCGGCTGTGTTGGGACCGTAAAGCGCGGCACCAGGGCCAAGCACCACTTCGATACGCTCGATGTCCTCGTTCGTCGTTGGCGACAGATAAGGAATGTTCACGCGAAGCGACGGAACAAATGCAAACCGATTGTCGGTGAGGGTCAACAACGACCCCGAGAAAATGTTGTTGAAGCCGCGTGCAACGATGTTCGACTGCATCAGGCCACCGCGAGCGACGTCCATGCCCGGAAGCGCTGCAACGTGGTCGGCCACCGTAATGCTCGGACGCTCATTGATCTCGACCGCGTTGACCACCGATACCGAGGCTGGCGCGTCAATCACCTTCTCCGGTGCGCGCGATGCCGTCGTGATGATCTGCTCGAGAACCGAGATGACCTGTTCGAGAGTCAGGTTCGCCGTAGCGACGAATCCGGTTGATACAGAAATATTGGAAACCGAAGCCTCGCGATAACCGAGCAGTCGCGCCGATACACTGTACGTGCCGGCAGCAATCTCCGGCATGCGAAAATCGCCGTTCTGGTCTGAGAGTGCGGTCGCGATCGTCCGGGCACCCGAGTTCGCGCGCACCTGCGCTCCTGAAACTGGTGTCCCTGTCACGCTGGTGACTTTCCCCTGGATCGTTCCCGTCTGCGCTGCAGCGGGAATAACAAAAACGAACGAAGCCATCACGAACAGCATTCGCATCCTGGACGCGGGAATCATACTACCTCGTTCAATTGGGGTTGGGTCGAATCGGCCAGAACGGTTGTCAGCCGATGTCATAGCTAAGAGTGGGCACTCTTTGCGTCAAGTCTCGTTTCTGTTCATTTCAGGCTCTTGCCGCCTCAAGCTCTTGCCGCCCCAAGCTCTTGCCGCCATCGAGTGGCACCGCGATTATCAATCAGATGAGACCCGAAAACCTGGTCGGCGCGCGAGAAAGGCTGGTATCGCTGGATGTCTTCAGGGGCCTGACTGTCGCCGGCATGATCCTGGTCAACAATCCAGGGACCTGGAGCGCGATCTATCCGCCGCTCGGACACGCGGCATGGCACGGATGGACGCCGACAGACCTCGTCTTCCCCTTTTTCCTTTTTATCGTAGGGATAACCACCCACCTGTCGCTGTCTGCGAGGCGCGAACGCGGCGATTCGGACGCAGCCCTCACACGCCAGATACTCAGGCGCGGCTCGATCATCTTTCTGCTCGGCCTCCTGATGGCGTGGTTCCCCTTTTACCAATGGGGAACGATTGCCGGCATTCCCGACCCCACCCTCTGGGACCGGATCGTCTACAGAGTAGAGCACCTGCGCATTCTTGGAGTGCTCCAGCGAATCGGGCTCGTCTATATCTTCGCCGCCCTTCTCACACTCAGGACTTCGCTCAGACAGCAGGTCGTAATAGTCGCTGCACTACTATATGGATACTGGTTCGCGATGACGCTGATCCCGATTCCCGGAAAGGACATCGGCGCGCTTCTTTTGTCAGTTCCGTCAGAAACAATTGCTGCCTACGTGGATCGCGCCATCCTCGGCAAAAACCACATCTGGGGCGGGAGCGTTACCTATGATCCCGAAGGGATTCTTTCAACGTTCCCCGCCATCGGGACGGCGATGCTGGGCGTAATGGCCGGGAGGTGGATCGGCGAACGCCGGGAGCTGATCGAGCGCATTGCCGGGCTGGCCGCAGTGGGATGTATCGCGATGGTAGTCGGGCTGATGTGGAACTGGTCTTTCCCGATCAACAAGAATATCTGGACGAGCTCCTACGTCGTGTTCACCGCGGGCATGGCATGCGCGTCAATCGCGACGATCATGTGGATCATCGAACACAACGGCGTGAAGTGGTGGACGAAGCCGTTCGTGATCTACGGCGTGAATCCGATCGTGGCGTTCGTCGGCTCGGGCGTCCTCGCGCGGATACTCTACACCCTGTGGAAGGTCGATTACAACGGCACTCCGACTGCGGTCCAGGCCGTCACCTACCGCACCGTCTTCGCTCCCATGTTCGAAGATCCGCGCACGGCGTCATTCGCTATGGCTCTCGCCACCGTGCTCTTCTGGTTCGGTGTGCTCACGATCCTCTACCGTAAGAAGATCTTCCTGAAAGTGTAACTGCGGGGAAAAGCGTTGACAGGAGTGGGGTGAGGGGAACTGCTGAGTATCATGAGTGCTCTCTCGAATGCCATCAACAGTGCGGATTGCCAGCTCTTTTCATTTGGGGTTAAAGGCGGAACAACAGGAGATCAGCAGACGTCGTTTCGTGGTTACCCCAAAATGGAAAAATGGCTCTCGCCACCGTGCTCTTCTGGTTCGGTGTGCTCACGATCCTCTACCGAAAGAAGATCTTCCTGAAAGTGTAACTGCGGGGAAAAGCGTTGACGGGAGTGGGGTGAGGGGAACTGCTGAGTAAATCATGAGTGCTCTCTCGAATGCCATCACCGGTGCGGATTGCCAGCTCTTTTCATTTGGGGTTAAAGGCGGAACAACAGGAGATCAGCAGGCGTCGTTTCGTGGTTACCTCAAAATGGAAAATTTCGAACATCCGCACCGGTGAGAGCATTCGAGAGAGCCCTCACACAACTCGGAGTTCCCCTCACCCCACTCCCATCAACGCTGTTCCCGCTGTTCCCGCTGTTCCCGCTGTTCCCGCTGTTCCCGCTGTTCCCGGTTTTTACCGGATCTGGCGGAGCACCTCACCCAGCGACTGGATCTCGCGGCCATAGCTCGCCCAGTCGCCTGAACGTTGTGCAGCGATCGCGCGATCGTAATGCTGTTGCGCGCGGGCGATCAATGCCGAGCTCACGGGTGCCTGAGGCGATGCCGGAACCGGAGTTGGCATGAGGCCCGTCACGGAGTCGCGCCGCGCCGCGGGTATTGGTGCAGCGGGAGCAGAAGCCTCGCTGCCAAACAATGTCTCGAGACCAGCTTCGAGCGTCTCGCGCATCAGCACGCGGTTCTGGTATGCAACGACCACCCGCTTCAGCTCCGGAATCCGACCCGCGTTTGCCCGCAGATATATCGGCTGGACGTAGATCAGTGCCTCCTCGATTGGAATCACCAGGAGCTCACCGCGAATCACCTCCGAGCCTGCCTGATCCCAGAGCGTAAGCTCGCGGGAGATTTCAGTGTCCTGATCGATACGCGCCATGATCTGCCGGGGCCCGTACACGAGGCTTTGCTTCGGGAAGCTGTAGACGCGGAGCTTTCCGTAATTTTCGCCGTCGTTTCGTGCGACCATCCACGACGCGAGGTTGTCCTTTCCGCGCGGCGTGAACGGCGCCATGTAGATGAACTCCGCCTTCTCCTCCTCCGGCAGCTTCATCACGATGTGCCGCATGAAGGCCCGATCGTTGTCGCGCTGCTCGCCCACCGATGGGACCTGCCATTGATCCTCACGATGGTAGAACGTTTCCGGCGAATCCATGTGGAACGTCGCATACAGCTGCGACTGAACGGTGAACAGGTCAGTCGGATAGCGCATGTGCGCGCGCAGGTCGGCTGGCATCTGGGCGCCGGGAGTCAGAAGTCCCGGGAAAATCTTTGCGAACGTCTTGATGAGGGGATCAACGTCATCCATTACGTATGAGTCGATAGTTCCGTCATACGCGTCGATAACGACCTTGACGCTGTTGCGCATGTAGTTGGTGCCGTCCGACAAACGCTGCGAGTACGGATACCGAGGAGTGGAAGTGTAGGCATCGAGCATCCACTTGAGGTGACCGCTGTCGGTCACGACGATGTACGGGTCCTGGTCGAACGTGAGGAACGGGAGCGCCATCCGGGCACGTGAACGAACCTCCCTGTTGTACAAAACCTTGCTCTGTGAACTGATGTCCTGCGAAAGCAGGATATTCAGCGCACCGAATCGCATGGCGAACATGCCGCGCCTGATGAAAGACCCCACGGTCACTCCGCCCTGCCCCGAATAACGTGTCTTCACATCGGTTTCTCCCGATGGATAGTCGAATTCTGGTGAGCGCGTATTCACGAAGACGTGATCGTTGGTCAGCTCGCCGTAATAGATCTGCGGACGCGTCACTTTCAGCGAGACAGTCGATGCCGGCGGCAAGTCCTTGATGAAGAGAACCGGCAACCCCTCAGTCGTGACCTCGTTGACCGGCCCGAGCGTCAGGCCCATTCCGTGAGTGTATGTCAGATGCTGGTTTATGAAGCTCCGTGTCGGCAGGGATTGCGAATTCAACTCGCGCGGCGAGAGCAACACCTGCCTGTAGCGGCCATCGATTATGTACCTGTCGTCGTCGACTGACACGAAATCGTAGTAAGTCCTGATCTCCTGGAGCTGCCCGAAGGTCTGGAGCAGCGGCTCGCGATCCCAGAGCCGCACGTTCTCCACGGTTGCGGCATTTGCGCGTATATCGGCCAGCGTGAGACGCGCGTCGCCGCCGAGCGACATGGTTTCGATCTTGTCGAGCCCCCACGCTGAGCGCGTAGCGTCGATGTGGCGCTTGAGCTGCGGAGCTTCACGTGTGAGTTCCGTAGGGTCCACGATGAAGCGTTGCATCGCAAACGGAAACAGTCCGCCGACGACTATCGTCACGGCAACGTATCCGATGAACGATATGAAGGTGAACCAGACGATCTTCCGGCGGAACATTCCAAAGATCACGAGGAGCGCGCCAATCAACGCGACTGCAGCTGTTATGTGTAGCGCCGGCAACGTCGCGTTCAGGTCGGTATAGCTCGCGCCAACGAGCGGTCCCCTCGTCGAGTACAGCAGCTCGGGAATCTTCACGAGCCATATCTGTGTGGCGGTCAATACCAGGAATGCGACAAGCAGAGCAGCGATGTGCTTGTCAGCGGGTGGCTCCAGCCCAATCCTCTGAGGCGGCAGCGTGATACGTCCGCGCACTACGTGCAGCAGGAACGACGCGACGAGCGTAATGATCACCAGCCCGCGCAGCATGCCGAGCAGTGACGCGATAGCGGGCAGCGTGAACACGTAGAACCCGATGTCGCGACCAAAGACTGGATCTACTGCATTGAACGACGAGCGATTCACAAACTGAAGTACGTCCATCCAGTGACCGGACGCAGTCAGGCCGAACAGCAATCCCATCAGGATTCCCAATGGACGCACGATTCTCGACAGCGAGCGCGAGATATCCACCGGCGGCAGTTCCGGACTGACGCGCCACAGCACCGGCGCCTTCGACAGCCCTCGCACCGCGTGTCCCACGTTCAGCGTAATGAAAAAATACGCAGCTAGTGTCGCGGCGACGAAGAGCAGGGACTTCGTCGTCAGCTCCGTGGTGAAGACTGCCTGGTAACCGACTTCCTGGAACCAGAGGAAATCCGTGACAAATCTGACGACAGTCGGAATGAATCCAAGAAACAGAAACACAATTCCGACGATCCAGATGGGGCGGAACAAACGCATGCTTATCGTCCTGTGGCTGGTTCACGTGCGTGTCAGCCCACAAAGATACGCTGATGCGCAGGTTCAGGCTTTATTCCGGGACACCTCGGTGCTCACGTGAGTCATCATGTATGCCGATATCGCTCCGATGAGAAACACTCCGCCCCATAACACTCTGGCCCCAAATTCTGCGAAAACCACGGTGCCCGCCCATGGCGCGACCGCGAACGCGAAATTGAAAGCCAGCGAATATGCGCCCATGTACTCTCCCCTGCGGTGCGACGGTGCGATCTCCGCTACATATGCCGAGGCCTGCGGAAAGAGCATCATCTCACCGAATGTCCACACCATTATGCCGACGATGATCACCGCCGGCCCCGTCGCGAACACGAACAGGCCTGATCCCGCGGCAAACAGGAACGCCCCGATCGAAAGACCCCGCTTGTGATCCCAGTGCGCCGTCGCGGCATTCAGCGGCACCTCCATGAAAACGATCATCACTGTATTGATGGTGAACAGCATTCCATAAAAAGCTGGCGAAAGGGCAAGGTCTTCTACAAGAAACAGTGACAGCACGCCCTCATGCTGAAAAAAGACGACGCCAGTGAGAAACAACGCGCCAAGGAAAAGCAGATAGCGGCGGTCATCGAGCACCAGCAGGCGTCGCAAACCTCCTGAGGGCATCTGGTGAGTGGCTTCCGTCACGACATGTTTCGCACCGGTCATCGGTGTGAGGATCAGCACCAGCGCTGCGAGCACCGTCGTTACGGCATCGACAAGAAAAATCAACGGGAACGATTTTGCGGCGATGAAGCCAGCCGCGGCTGGCCCGATGCTCATGCCCAGGTTGACAGCAAGCCGCATCAGCGCGAACGCGGGCTTTCTCTGCTCCGGTGTCACGATGTCGGCGATCATTGCGAAATTGGCCGGCCTGAAAGCCTCGCTTACAATCGCCCAGACAAGCGTCACCGCGATGATCGGAAGAAATCCCGTGACGAACGGGTATACGAGCAGCAGCAATCCCGTGAGTGCAAGCGACCACCGCATGATTGGCAGTGGGCCAATTCGGTCCGACAGTCTTCCCGCTATCGGCGCAGCGATGATTGACCCGGCTCCGTAGACAGCAAGCGCGAGCCCCGCGCGAGGAGCACTGAATCCCTGCTCGCGCGCGAGATACAAAACGAGAAAAGGCAGCACCATCGTTCCCGCTCGATTAACGAGCGAGGCAAAGGCGAGCACCCACACGTCCCGCGGAAGGCCGCGCAGGCTGCGCCAGATATTCATCGATGATCCGGCGACACGCGCGCTGCGATCCGGTTCGCTCATTGGAGCGCCACGTTATCCTGCCAGAAGATGCGGGTCAAGCAACGACGGACTACAGTCCCCACGGTCCGGAGCGCATATTCCCCGGGTACGCGGTAAGTCCTATCGAATATCCGACCTGGTACGACCCACATCATATGAAAGACAGAACAATACGGGCCTGCAACCGGACCGCAGCAATCCTGCTGCTTGGCGCCGCAGCATGTCAGCCTTCCGTCACCGGTGTTTCCCCTGCTCGCACGTCGAGCGATATCACGACGGACGATGCACGGAGCCGGATCTTCCTCGTCGCCGACGACTCGATGCAGGGTCGGCGTGCAGGAACCATCGGCAACTTCATGATGACTTCGTATATCGAGCGCGAAGTCTCGCGCTTCGGCCTCGAGGCAGGCGGGGAAAACGGGTCGTTCTTTCAGGTCGTGCCGATGGTCGGCAGGTCCGTCGATTCCGCGGCCACGACGATGGCGATCTCCGGGCGCTCACTCACGTTGTTCACAGATTTCGCACTTCTTCGCCCGAACACAACGCAGCGCTACGGCACGTCACTTCCGCAGGCGACTTACGAGACCGTCTACGGAGGGCGCGCCGGAGACTCCACGGCCAGCCTGCCTCCCGGCGCAGTCGCCGGAAAGCTGGTCATCCTCGACGCGCCACTCGACTCCGCCGGAAACCCGACCGCAGTCCTGACATCACCCGGCGCGATATCAGTTTCACGGTTTCCCACCGCGGCTGGCATCGCCATCGCTGCTCTCGACTTTTCATCCCCTACCGCATCTGCAGGACTTCGAGGCCGAACCAACGGGGTTGCTGATCGACCCGGAGCCGCCCCGCGACCGATGGCATTCATAGTTTCCATAGAGGTGGGACGCGAGATTTTCGGAGCCCCGCTGTCGGGTATCTCCGCAGGAACCAACGGCAAAGCAGTTGCTGCCAGTGCACGCTTTATCGACGAACCTGTCGCCGCAGAGGCACGCAACGTCGTGGCCATTCTCCGCGGTTCGGATCCGGCGCTGAGAGGCCAGTACGTTGCAATCGGCGCACACAGCGATCACGTCGGGTTCAACAACCGTCCCGTCGACCATGATTCATTGCGCTCTTACTATCGCGTGATGCGACCCGAGGGTGCACAGACACGAGGAGTACAACCACGTCCGCCAACCGCCGCCCAATGGGCGCGCATACGTGCCTCGCTGGACAGCCTTCGACGCTTGCGACCGCCACGACTCGATTCCATCAGCAATGGCGCTGATGACGACGGGTCCGGATCGGTCGCCCTGCTCGAGATTGCTGAGTCGCTCTCCAGTGGAAAGCGTCCGCGACGATCAATCATTTTCGTCTGGCACACGGCGGAGGAAGGCGGACTTCTCGGATCCGCTTATTTCACCGACTACCCGACGGTCCCTCGCGATTCAATTGTCGCCCAGTTCAACATGGACATGGTCGGACGCGGCACTGCAACTGACATCACCGGTGGAGGACCGAAATATCTGCAGCTCGTAGGCTCGCGGCGGTTGTCGACAGATTTAGGCGACGTAGTCGACTCAGTAAATGCGGCCAGGTCTGAGAAGTTCGACATCGATTATTCGTGGGATGCGCCTGGCCACCCGATGTCGCGCTACTGCAGGAGCGACCACTTCATGTACGCCCGCAAGGGTATTCCGATAACCTACATCTCGCGCGGGTATCATTCCGAGTATCACGTGGTCACTGACGAGCCGCAGTACATCAACTACGAAGGGCTCGCCAGGGTTGCACGCTTCGTACGCGATGCAGCTGTCGCTGTGGCCAATCGCAACGACCGTGTGAGAGTGGACAAACTCGTTCCAAATCCGCTCCTGCCGTGCCGTCAATAAATGAAACGCTGCCTCGCGAGGATTATCAGAAATTCAGGCTGACGCAGCAGTTTTTCATACGCGCCAGGCTCCGCGCGGCGGAACTCCTCGGTTGGCACCGGCTCTGTCAGGCTGTCTACAATGAACCCCGAATCCCGAAGCGACCGGAATATCTCCGTCAGGGAACGGCGGTAGAATTCCACGTCTCCGGCCCACCAGCGGTCTTTAACGTGCTCGGTTCTGAAATAGTCCTTCGTCCTGAAATGCGTCGCATCCGCTGCGGGATGATGGGTTGAAAACAACATCCATCCGCCCGGCTCGAGCACACGAACAAACTCGCGTAGCGCAGGTCTCCAGTCCGGGAGGTAATGCATCACAAGCGGGCATACGACTCCCGCGAAAATCCCATTGCCATAGGGAAGCGCGTCGCTAAGATCGGAGACTACGATGTTAGACCTGTCTCTGAAGTTCTCGGGAAGGCCGGCAACTCGATCCCTCGCGTACGCAGCCATCGCGGGGCTCGCATCGAAGCCCTCGACGATGGCTCCACGCTCGAGGAGACGCTCCGAATACCACCCCGACCCGCATCCGGCGTCCAGTATCCGCCTGCCGTCCACGTCGGGAAGGGCGGCGAGCATCGCTGGACGCTCATAAAGCGCATTGTAGGGCGCCGAATCGACCTTTGTCGCATATTCGTCAGCAATCGAATCGTATGAAAAACGCCCGTGGCTGTGATTCATTGGCTCTGTCAAGGTAACTGGAGCTGTTTCGGCACGGAGAATGAAGGGTTTCGCCAGGCAACCTTGCAACTGGCTGCATGTTTGCACACGCATGAGAGAATATGCCTGACACACCACTTGAAGGAGAAGCTGTCACCGAGACGCGCCGCCCGCCGTCGCTCAGAGCCGCCCTTGCGATGGCCGTCATCGGAGGGATCGTCGTACTTGCGGCGACGCTGATCGTAATCCGCGGGGACCGGGCCACGGGGATCGAAGCACTCATCGGGGCGATTGCACTTGGCGCATTCGGAATGATGGCGTACGGGCTGATGCAGGCGGTTCTCGCAGTGATCGACACGGCTGGTGAGCGCCGGCGCAGCGACCGCGACGTCACCGAGCGCCGCCAGGGTGAGCGAGCGCGGCCGCCAAAGCCCTGAGCGCCCTCTATCTGACGATAGGCAGGAGCAGCTTGATGAATGTGACGATCACGATCACGCCCACAACGTCGAGCACCACCCCGTAACGCATCATCTTCGAGAGGGGCACATACCCCGAGCCGTAAATGATCGCATTGCATGGCGTTGAAACCGGAAGCATGAATCCAAGGCTCGCGCCCATCGTTGCGCCGAGAGCAGGTTCGACGGGATCGACACCTGCGGCCTGAGCGATCGAGATCACGACTGGCACGATCATGTTCGCTGAGGCGGTATTGGAGGTTACCTCCGAGAGAATCACCGCCATGACGGTCGACGCGATGAGCAGCCCTGTCCCCCCTGTCGTCGGCAGGAACTCGATCAGACTCCTCCCCATGGTCTCGGCGAGCCCAGTCTGGAATGACAACACGCCCAAAGCGAAGCCACCGCCGTACAGCATCACGATTCCCCAGTCGATCTGCGACGCTTCACGCCACGTGATGGCCTTTCCCTTCTGGTCTCCTGGCAACAGGAACAAAAGGCACGCGCCGGCAAGTGCCGCAACTCCTTCCGGAACGCGTGACGTCATCGCGCGGTACTGCGAGCTCGAGTCGCCGAACACCAACGCAAGAATACCAGGTGTGATCCAGAGGAAAACTGTAACGCCAAAGGCGATCACCGTTGATTTTTCGCCAATGGACCACGGCCCTTGCCTCGCGTGCTGCTCTCTCAGCATTTCCGCATTGTTTCCGGCACCCACGGACCCCTTCGCAGATCGCCCGAGAGTCAGCATCAGGACGATGAGCATGACGATGACAACGGGAACCCCGATCACCATCCAGGAAAAGAACGGCAGCTCGGTCGATGTCAGCTGCCTGATGAATCCCGTTCCGATCACGTTTGGCGGTGTTCCGATAGGAGTCGCGATCCCACCGATCGACGCTGCGAATGCAGTCATCAGCATGAGCCCTGCGGCGTAATGCGGATTGAGCGTCCGTCCTTCCTTCTTTGCCGCGTCGGCCATGAAGGCGAGAATCGCCATGCCGATCGCATACATCATCGCGGTAGTGGCAGTGTTCGATATCCACGCTGAGATCAGCGCCGTCACGCCACCGAATGCGAACAGTATTCGTGTGGGACTCGAGCCAACTGCACGGTGAGAAAGAACTGCATACGCGATGCGCCGGTCGAGGCCGTGGAGCATGATGGCCTTCGCGATCATGAACGACCCGATGAACAGAAACATCAGCGGATCCGCAAATGGCGCGAAGACCTCTCGGGCCGGAGCAACCTTCAGTACGACACACGCGACCGCTCCAATCAGAGCGGTAACCGGCATCGGGATGGCTTCCGACACCCAGAGCACAACCACCGCCGCCATGATCGCCGCGAGGGCGTGCGCCTGGGGACTCAGCGTCGCGAAAGGCGTCAGGTAGATCGCCAGAAAGGCTGCTAAGGCGAGGATCAGCCCAAAACGTGCCTTTCGATTCCCCGAATTTCCCCTCTTGAGGCCTTCGATTTCAACGGTCGCGCCGGTAGGTACGGTCATGGGGCGGCACGTTAGGGGGCTCACCGACGGGGGTCAAGCCTGCCAGATGCAACTAATGGAGCCCAAAGGGGTACAAACATATGAGAGAATGAGGCTTACTCGTTCTCGTATTGGGCGTTAGGTCAGCCCGATCTGACAACGTATCGTACACCGGGAGGCGCGAGATGATAAGGACCATGACTGCCGTCGTCGCCGTTAGCGCGCTTCTCGGCGCACCGTCGCTTGCTGGTGCCGCCGGCGGCCTGCGCGGATCCACAAGGTCGATGCAGAGCCAGCACGCGATCGCGATCGAGCGCGATCTTCAGTTCATCGCGGACGCCGCCGAGGTGCAGGCGCTCGTCGACGGTGGCGGGCTCGAGCGTGTCGAGTCGAACGGGGTCTACACGCTAAGCAATGTTTCATTCCCGTACGCGGTCCCCGAGGTGAAGGTCTTCATTGACCGCCTCGCCAGCCAGTACCACGAGGCGAACGGCGCGCCGCTCGTAGTGACCAGCCTGACGCGACCGAGTTCACAACAGCCGCGGAATGCGCATCAGCTTTCTGTGCATCCAGCCGGCATGGCAGTCGACTTCCGCATTCCTCAGGACGCAAAAGCGCGTAAGTGGCTCGAGGAAGTACTCCTTCAGCTCGAGAACGCCGGCGTCCTCGACGTAACTCGGGAGAAGAGTCCGCCGCATTATCATGTCGCTGTTTTTCCGGAAGCGTATGCGGCCTACGTCGAGAGGATGAAAGCATCAGAGCCAATCGCGGCGCCCGCGATGACCGCGGTTACCGCGCCGGCTGTGAATCAGCCCACACTCATTTCGCAGGCAGCGACGCTCCCCGTTCCGGGCGATCCTTCCCAGCATGCAGGATTGCTGCTTATGGCGATGCTCATGAGCGGCGTCATGTTTTCCGTGCTGCTCGCACGACGGTTCG
>JBBREF010000083.1:0-15839 GCA_038203205.1 Gemmatimonadales bacterium
TGCCGCTACTGCTGTTCCCGATGCTCGTGCCTGTGCTCCTTGCGGCAACCACTGCATCGAAGGCACTTCTAGGCGCTGATCTCATGCACGAATCCGGAGCGTGGATCCGGCTGCTGATCGGCTACGATATCGTTTTTCTCATTGCAACGTTCATTGCGTTCGAACATGTCATCGAGGCATGATCCGCTACCATGACTGAATCGAGGATGTACCAGGCTCCGCCGCGCACGAGTGTCGTACTCGGTGTCATCGCCTTCGCCGCAGTGATCGCTGCGCAGGCGTTTGCGATAATGACATCGCCGGCCGAGGGCGACATGGGGCACCTGCAGAAGATCATGTATGTGCATGTTCCTGCGGCCTGGATGGCATTCATTTCGTTCTTCGTCGTTCTCGTGTACAGTGTTCTCTACATGGTCCGGAAACGTGAGAACGACGACCTGATTGCGGCATCCGCGGCGGAAGTTGGGGCCGTCTTTACGGGGCTGACTCTGGCTCTGGGGATGATCTGGGGGCGCCCGGCGTGGGGAGTCTGGTGGGTCTGGGATGCCAGGCTGACGTCGACTCTCGTGCTTTTCCTCATCTTCGTCGGATACTTGGCGCTCCGCTCATTTGTGGATGATCCCGGTCAGAGGGCGCGCTGGAGCGCGGCGGTCGGAGCCATCGGCGCGATCAACGTCCCTATAGTTTACATGTCTGTAAAATGGTGGCGAACGCTGCATCAGCCGCCGTCAAGTCCGGATACGCTGGATCCTGCGTACACGATGGGCCTGAGGCTCAACGCGATTGCGTTGCTTCTGGTGACCATCTACTTCATCAGCAAACGCTACGAGATCGCCCGGCTGGAACGAGCGACAGAGAATCTGGCGGAGTCCGCGGCAATGGGGGGCAAGTGAACACAATCGAGTGGAATCAGACATTCATCATCGCCGCGTACTCGATAACGTGGCTGGTGCTGATCGGGTATGTGGCCAGGCTTGCGCGCAAAGGCAAAGCGACCCGGTCGGACTTTGAGGGAATGTCGCGCGACAATAGTGGAGCAGTGAGTCAATGAAAAAATCGTGGATAGTCGGCGGAGCGGTGGCGATCGTCGCTGTATTTGCCTGGCTCCTTTTCGGCGGGATCGAAAAAAACGTAGTGTTCTTCCTGACGCCGCAGGAACTTCTCGCGAAGGGGTCTGAGGGAGTTGGAAGGCCGGTACGGCTGGGCGGGCAAGTGAAGCCGGGCTCGATGAAATGGGATGCGAAAACCCTGGACCTGCGGTTCACTGTCACCGATGGGACAAAGGAAGTTCCCGTTCAGTCCACCGGAGCTCCGCCGCAGATGTTCCGCGACGGGATGGGAGTGATCGTCGAGGGCCGCGTCGGCCAGGCTGGGATATTTCAGGCGACGAACCTGATGGTCAAACATTCGAACGAATACCGTGCACCAAAGCCCGGCGAGGAAGCGCACGAGAAGTACAAGACTCTCATGCAGCAGGGTTCTAAGTGATCGGCAACATCGCTCACAGCGCGCTGCTGGTTTCAGTTGCCGTCGTTGCGTTGGGGGTAATCCTCACACCTGTTGCGATACGAGGTAACCGCCGAGAGTGGCTCCAGCTTGTCTACGGAGCTGTCTACACGAATTTCCTGCTAGTTTCGATTGCGACTGTCTCGATGGTCGTCGCTCTGGTCACGCACGACTTTTCAGTTTCATATGTAGCCGCGGTCGGGAGCAGGTCGACGCCGCTTCTCTTCACGATCATCTCGCTGTGGGGCGCGCTCGAGGGATCGATTCTATTCTGGGCATGGGTGCTGGCGATGTACGCGGCCGCGGTAGTGTGGCTGCACAGCCGCCGTCCCGGCGATCTTGTTCCCTACGCCGCGATGACACTGCTTGCGGTCTCGGCATTCTTCGCGATTCTTCTCGTCGGACCGGCGGATCCGTTTCGCCCCGTGTTCCCTGTACCAGCCGACGGGCCAGGGCCGAACACGCTGCTTCAAAACCACATTCTCATGGCGGTACACCCGCCACTGCTCTACCTCGGCTATGTCGGAATGAGCGTGCCGTTCGCATTTGCAATCGGCGCGATTATCTCCAACGAGGCAACGTCAAACGAGTGGGCGCAGCTGTCACGCCGGTGGATGCTCGCATCATGGGGCTTTCTGACGGCTGCGATCATCGCTGGGATGTGGTGGTCGTACGAGGTACTGGGGTGGGGCGGCTACTGGGCGTGGGATCCCGTCGAGAACGCATCGTTCCTCCCTTGGCTTACCGCGACCGCGTACCTGCATTCAGTGATGGTGCAGGAGCGTCGCAACATGCTGCGACTGTGGACCCTGAACCTGTGCGTAGCGACGTTCGTGCTGACCATACTCGGCACGTTTCTCACGCGCTCGGGGATTCTCTCGTCTGTGCACGCGTTCACCACGGGCTCGATCGGCTACTACTTCCTCGGATTCATCGGAATCGTGCTCGTTGCGACGCTTGTTCTCGTTGCCGGACACTCTGATCGTATTCGCACACCCGGAAAACTTGGCGGTGCTGCGTCGCGTGAAACCGTCTTTCTGCTTAACAACCTGTTCCTGACGGCAGTCATGCTGACCGTGCTGGTCGGGACACTCTATCCGCTGATCGCCGAAGCGTTGCGCGGCGTGAAGGTGAGTGTGGGCGAGCCGTTCTTCAACCGGATGACAGTCCCGGCGATGGTAGCACTGATCTTCCTCATGGGAGTAGGCCCATCGCTTCCGTGGGGGAGCACGACAATCGCAGATGCACGCAAGCGACTGACGCTGCCGCTCATTGGCGCACTGATTATGGCTGTAATCGCCATCGCGGTGGGCACGCGCAGCATCTATGCGATTCTTGCGTTTACGTTTGTCGGCTACGCCGCGATGGGAAACCTTCGCGAATACTGGAACGGAATGCGTGCGCGCCGGAAAGCGCACGGTGAAAGCTGGCCCGTTTCGCTCATGCGGCTGGTTCGCGGGAACCGCCGCCGATACGGTGGATACGTCGCGCACATCGGAATCCTTTTCGTCGCGATTGGAATTACGGCTTCATCGACCTTCCGCACCGAGCGTGAGGCGACGCTGCTTCCTGGCGAAACTCTCACGGTCTCGGGCAAGACGGTGAGGCTCAAGAACGTGTGGGGAAGGGAAGAGCCGCAGCGTTCTGTCATCGGCGCAACTCTCGACATACTCGCGAAGGATGGTTCCGTCACCGGAACTCTCGAGCCGCGGATGAACTTCTACCGTGTGTCGGATCAGCCGGTGCCCACACCCGACGTCAAGAGCAGCATCAAGGGTGACCTGTATGTGAACCTCATGGCATTCGAGGCGAATGGCGCCAATGCCACGATCAAAGTGATAGTCGAGCCGCTGGTTCCGTGGATCTGGTTCGGAGGACTCGTCATCGTCATCGGGTCGATAATCGGAATGTTTCATGGCGGACGACGCGCCGCGGTGACTTCGTGAACTGGAAGCGCTCGTTGATCGCGCTGCTTGCAGCAGTGCCGGTGCTTGCGCTGTTTGCGTTCGGCTTTACACGCAATCCGGCTGAGATTCCTTCGCCACTGCCGGGTCGTCAGGCTCCGGAGTTCACGCTTGCCGTGATGTCGCCAGGCGAAGGAGCGATGGCGCGGACACCGGGTGACACGCTTCGACTTGCTGATCTCGCGGGAAAAGTCGTCGTCGTGAATTTCTGGGCGTCGTGGTGCCTGCCGTGTCGCACCGAGCACGCGGCACTTTCAGAAACCGCACGTCACTATTCAGGCACGCCAACGCAGTTTGTCGGAGTCCTTTATAACGATGAGCCTGCTGCAGGCCTCAGGTGGATTGCTGAGATGGGTGGAATGGCGTATCCCGGCGTCACCGATGTCGAATCCCGCACGGCAATCGACTACGGTCTCTACGGAGTGCCGGAGACATTCATCATCGATCCATCAGGCCGCGTTGCCCACAAGCATCTCGGCCCAATCACCGCAGAAGTGCTCCGTCGCGTGATTGATTCCGTGCTGGTCACCATGGCACCTGGTGACACAACAGCCAAATCGAAGGCCGGATGATCAAGTTCGGGCTTGCGGCGCTGCTATCACTCACGTTCGTCATCGGGCGTGCGACCGAAGCACAGACGGCGTCCCCGCGGCCGCGCGCAACGATAGACGCGGATTCAGCGCTCGAAGCGCGGACCACTGCCGTCGCTTCAACGCTCCGCTGCCCGGTTTGTCAGGGCGAATCCATTCAGGACTCCCCGTCGGAGCTCGCGCAGCAGATGCGTGCAGTCGTGCGCGATAAACTTCGCGCCGGCGAGACGCCCGAGCAGATCAAGGCATACTTCGCGGCACGATATGGTGAATGGATTCTGCTCGAGCCGAAGATGACGGGGCTCAACGTGGTGCTCTACGTGCTGCCGGTTGTTCTCATACTCGGCGGACTCGTCATCGTGATCTATCTCGTTCGAAAGTGGACACGACCGGTGTGACGAGCAGCTCACAGTCGAAGTTCTGCAGCGCCTTGCTTCCTCCGTGGTACGATTGGTGCGCGAGCCTAAGCCGGATCGCCTCGGAACCACGCACCCTCCACTCAAAGGACCCCCAAAATGCCACACCACGAACAAGACGGATCAACAGGCCATGCCACTATGCGCGGCAGCATGAAGGACTGTATCGACGCCTGCAACGAATGTCGTGACTCCTGCACCGAAATGGTGCGTCACTGCCTCGAGCTCGGCGGCAAGCACGCAGGGCGGGAGCACATCGGCCTTCTGATCGATTGCGCCGAGATCTGTGCTTCGTCCAGCGGCTTCATGCTTCGCGAATCAAAGCATCACAAGACAGTTTGCTCCGCTTGTGCGGAAGTCTGCCGCGCGTGTGCCGAATCGTGCCGCTCGATTGGTGGCGACGATGAGGTGATGACTCATTGCGCGGAAGTCTGCGAGCGTTGCGCGGAGTCGTGTGAGCGAATGGCCGGCTAGTCCGCTTGAGTTGATGCATCTCGAGGACGCATACGTCTCGCCGCAACATTCTCTCGACGTTCATCCAGTTCGCGTTCCTTCCAGAGCGAGTAGATAGCCGGGATCACAACAAGCGTGAGAATTGTGCTCGTCACCATTCCGCCAACCATCGGCGCGGCGATGCGCTTCATCATGTCGGCGCCGGTTCCCTGACTCCAAAGAATCGGAATTAGGCCCGCCATGATCGCCGTTACCGTCATTATCTTCGGCCTGACTCTCTCCACGGCGCCATGCTGAACGGCGGCATCGACGTCAGCGACGTTGTTCATGGACCCATCGCGAACGCGGTCCCTGAACGCATGATCGAGATAGATGAGCATGATCACGCCGGTTTCGGCGGCAACTCCAGCGAGCGCGATAAATCCGATCGCAACAGCGACGCTCATGTTGTAGCCCATCAGCCACATCAGCCATACGCCGCCAACGAGTGAGAACGGCAGCGACAGCATCACGATCGCACTTTCGGTGACGCTCCTGAAGTTGAGAAACAGCAGCAGAAAAATCAGCGCGAGCGTGGCCGGCACGATAATGGTAAGTCTCGCCTTCGCCCGTTCAAGACTCTCGAACTGGCCGGACCATTCGAGGCGATAACCGGGCGGCATTTTTAGGCTCCCGGCAAGCAGCTGCTTCGCCTCGCCGACGTAGCTGCCGATGTCGCGACCGATGACGTCGACATAAACAACATTATTGAGATACGCGTCCTCTGATTTGATGAGCGTCGAGCCTCGCGTTACGCCGATCCTTGCAAGGTCGCGAAGCGGGACCTGCGCGCCGCCCGGAGTTGCCACCAGCGTATTTCCAATTTCATCAGGGTTGTCCCGCAACGCTCTCGGATACCGCACGAGCACACTGTACCGCTCGCGTCCTTCGATCACATCTCCGGCCTCGGCCCCGCCGATCGCCATGCTTACAGCACTCTGCACGTCGTCACTGGTCATTCCGAAACGCGCCGCTGCGGCGCGATCGACAGTGATGTCGAGATAGCGTCCGCCGACGGCTCGCTCGGCGAAAACGGTGTTTGTCCCGTCGACCTGCGGCAATACCTGCTCGATCTGGCGCCCTATCCTGTCGAGCTCGCCAAGGTCGGGGCCGAAGATCTTGATTCCAACAGGAGTCTTGATGCCGGTCGTCAGCATGTCCAGGCGATTCTTGATGGGCATCGACCACATGTTGCCCACGCCGGGCGTGCGCACCGTCGCGTTGGTCTCCCTCACCAGAGAGTCATAGGTGACACCGGGCCGCCAGTCTTTCCGATCCTTGAGAATCGCGATTGACTCTATCATCGACATCGGCGCCATGTCGGTTGCGGTTTCGGCGCGTCCCACCTTTCCGAGCACCCACTGCACTTCGGGAATCCTGGCAAGAGCGGCATCGCGTTGCTGGAGAATCGTCTTTGCCTGCGCGCTGCCGACACCCGGAAACAGCGATGGCATGTCCATGATGCTCCCTTCATTCAGGGGTGGCATAAACTCACTGCCGAGTCGGGACCATGGGAAAACCGTCACGGCCAGCACGACCACCGCGGCAAAGATCGTTGGCCAGCGATTCCGCAGGACGAATGAAATGACCGGTCTGTAAATCCAGACCAGAAACCGGTTCACGGGATTGGCTGCCTCAGGCTTGATCCCTTTTCTGATGAATAGCCGCATCATCACAGGTACCAGTGTGATCGACAGCAGCGAGGCGGCAGCCATGGACAAAGTCTTTGTCCATGCAAGTGGCTTGAACAGCCGCCCTTCCTGCGCTTCAAGAGCGAATACGGGAAGGAACGAAACGGTGATTATCAGAAGTGAGGTGAAGAGCGCGGGCCCTACTTCCTGAGCGGCGTCAGTGACCAGGCGGATATGCGGCAACCCGGTACCATCACGCTCGTTGCGCTCGATGTGCTTGTGAAGATTCTCCACCATCACGATCGCAGCGTCGATCATTGCCCCGATCGCAATCGCAATTCCGCCCAACGACATGATGTTCGCGCTCAGGCCGAGCATGCGCATCACCAGCAGCGCCATGAGAATGCCGATCGGCAGCGTGAGGATCGCGACCAGAGCACTCGACGCATGCAGCAGAAAAACAATCGCCACGATTGCGACGATGATCGATTCCTCCAGCAGCTTGCCGCGCAGCGTCGCGATCGCTCGATGAATCAGGCTCGACCGATCGTACCCTTCAACGAAACGCACGCCTGAGGGAAGCGCAGGCTCGAGCTCGGCCATCCTCGCCTTGACGCGCTCTATCACCGCCAGCGGATTCTCCCCGAAGCGCATCACTACCCATCCCGTCACGACCTCGCCCTTGCCGTTCAAATCCGAGATGCCGCGCCTCTGCTGAGGCCCGATCTGAACATTGGCTACATCGCCCACAGTAATCGGCGCGCCTCCGGGCCCCGCTCCGATTGAGACCTGCCGGATGTCTTCCAGACTGGTGAATCGACCGCGGCTTCTTACCACAAGCTCATTTCCGCCCAGTTCGAGCACCCGGCCGCCGACGTCGGCATTTGACATGCGCACTGCGTCAACGACCTTGGTGAGCGGAATGTTGAAGGCAAGAAGCTTCGCCGGGTCTACCTCCACCTGGTACTGCTTCTCGAATCCACCGAAGGAAGCGATCTCAGCTACGCCAGGCACTGCGGTAAGTGCAGGCCTTACAGTCCAGTCCTGGATTCCCCTGAGCTGCGCGAGATTGAGACGACCTGTTGTATCTGCGAGTATGTACTGCATCACCCAGCCAACTCCGGTAGCGTCGGGCCCCATCATCGGCATCGCGCCTTCCGGGAGCCGCGCGCGCGCAGCGCTCAGATACTCGAGGACGCGCGAGCGCGCCCAGTAGAGATCCGTCCCGTCTTCGAACACGATGTAAACCGCGGAGAGACCGAACTGGCTCATCCCGCGCACGAACTTTGTTCGCGGAACCTTGAGCATCTCCGTCTCCAGCGGATACGTCACCTGATCTTCGACGGTCTGCGGTGCCTGGCCAGGCCATTCGGTCATGACGATCACTTGCGCATCGGAAAGATCAGGTATCGCGTCGACCGGGGTCGTGAAGGCCGCCCATGCGCCGAGCGCTGTTACTACTGCAGTGACGCCAAGCACTACCCATGTGTGGCCGACCGACCACTCGATGATTCGCTTGAGCATCGCTATCTCTTCGTCGGCGAGGGCATATTCATGCCCTTCATGTCGGCACCCTTGTCGGCAGCTGTGCCCTCGGTCGCTGGACCCATGTCCATTCCTTTCATGTCGTCCGCGCCCGAGTTGCCGCCCTGACCGATCATGCTGCGCATGATCTCCGCGAGATTAGACTCCGAGTCGAGGAGAAATTGCGCGGACGTGACGACTCGCTCTCCCGCGGTCGCACCCGACAGGACTTCGATGTAATCGCCTCCGCGTCTCCCCAGGCGCACATCACGGGGCAACAACTTTCGTCCAGGTTGCTCGACGAAAACATAGGAGCGATCGCCGGTCTGGATTACCGCGGACGCCGGCACGGTGAGAGCTGTTGCCATTGGCGTAGTCATTCGGACCGTGGCATACATGCCGGGTTTGATGCGGCCGCCGGGGTTGGGAAGGACGATGCGCGCCTTTATCGTCCGCGCCTCCGCCTGCAGAGTCGGATAGATGTAGGACACGCGACCTTCGATGCGCTGACCCGGAAACGCGCTCAGCTCGACGTTCGCGATCGATCCCTGCCGAACGTTCCCCGCATCCGACTCTCGAAGCTCAGCATTTACCCACACCGTCGAGAGATCCGCGACAGTCATCAGTTGCATGCCCGGTGCGACGGACTGCCCCTGCACCACGTTTTTCTCGACGACAACGCCCGACACCGGGGAGTACAACGTTACAGCGCGAGCAACCTTTCCACTGCGAAGAATTGCGTCGATCTGCGCGTCCGAGATGTTCCACTGGCGCAGCCGCTGTCGCGCAGAGCTGAGTATACTCGGACCTCCGGTCCTGACTCCGGGAACGGGGCCCTGACCGAGAGACTCGTCGAGACGGCCGGCAAGAAGCAACTCGCTCTGAGCGGCAACGAGCTCAGGTGAGTAGATCGCTGCAACCGCCTGACCTCGCGAGACAGTTTGTCCGGTGGCGTTCACGAAAAGCCGCTCGACGTAACCCGCGAACCTCGGAGTGATTTGAGCGATTCGTGTCTCGTCGAATGTGACAGCGCCGGCCGCCCGCACTTCGTTCGACAGAGTACGCAGCTTCACGGTATCGAACGTGATCCCGAAGGTGGTGATCTGGCTTGCAGTGAGCTCCACCGCCGCCGTTCCCTTGTCCGCGCTCATCGCGCTATCGCTCATACCGGCCATGGCACCCGAGGCATCACCCATTTGTTCGCCTGACGTCGCGCCGTCGCTTTTTCGCACCACCACAAACCACACGAGAGCGATCGCTGCGGCACCAACGCCCGCGCCAATCATCCAGCGACGACGCGATGTCTGAGAACGGGGTGTCTGAATTGCGCTCATGGCAAAACCTCCCGGCCGACAACGGCGTCCAGCTCGGCGAGCTTCTGCGCAAAATCCGCTAGAGCTCGATGATATCCCGACTCAATCTCGAGCATCGTTGTCTGCGCGCTCAGAACAGCAACGAGGTCACCCACTCCTGACTGATACGAGGACTTTGCCAACGCGAGAGCAGCAGACGCCTGCGGCATGATTGCCTTCACATAGAGCGCGAGCTGCGTGCGGCTGCGCGTGATGTCGCTGTACAGCCGGGCAACTTCGGCGCGCACCATGTTCTCGGCATCCCGTTGTGCTGACGCCAATGCGACGACATCCGATCTGCTCGCCGCGACAGCGGCGTTCTGCTTGCGGGCACGCTGAATGGGAATCGGAACAGTGATAATCGCTGAGATCATGTCGGAGCGAGACATGCGCTCCGCTGTCCCGGCCGGTCTAAATGCGGAGCGCTGACCGTATTGAAACGAGACATCGACATCCGGCAGGTAAGCTTTTTGAGCCAGGGCAACCTCTGCAGTGGCCGCGGCAACCATCGCCGTTCGCATGCGCAGCATTGGATTCAAGGCGATGGCGGTCTCCTGAAGTTCCCTCAGCGGTGGCAAGGGGGACCCGGTCGCGCTCGCACCCAGAATGGCGGATGCAAATCTGATGTCAGCATTGGGCGAAACGGCTGCGTCAGCAAGAGTCTTTGGGATCGACGGCGACTCGATGCTGTCATCGACTTGCCTGCCGATCGCGGAGCTCAGGCGCGAAAGAACGGCAAGGCGCTGCTCGCGAAGAGCATTCGCTGATTCATTAACCCGTGTCGCCTCCAGCGTCGCGCGAAGAACCTCCTGCTGCATTCCGGTTCCAGCGGAATAACGGGCATTGGCTATCAGCGCGACATCCTGGAGTACGCGGTTGCTGCGATCTAGCACAGAAAGCGCGGCCTCGATGTAGGCAATCTCGTAATACGCCATTTTCACATCACGTCGTACGGCGTTCCGAACGCTGTCGACCGCTGCATGGGCCGCATCGGCCTGAAGCGCCGCGATCCTCGTGCTCAGGCCGAGCTTTCCCGGATAGGGAAAGTTCTGCTCGATGCCGATCATCTTCATCGTCATGTCGTCGCTGGTGAGGCTGATCGGACTCACCGGGACATTGAGAATACCTAACATCAGCATCGGGTCGGGACGGCTTCCCGCTGAACGCACTTTCGCCCTTGCGGCAAGCGCCGACGCTCGGGCGGATTTGATCGCCGGACTCGCTGTGTCAGCGAGCTGTGTCAGCGAAGCAAGCGTCGTGGCTCGAGGCGGCTGCGCGCCGACGCCGACAGCGATTGCGAGTACGAGAGTGGAAGCGAGGGCATGCAGCAGGCACGTGCCGATCCGCGCACGTATGAGCGACCCGCCGTGTAGGAACGGAGAGCAAGACATATTTTCCCCACGATGTTAGAGAGCGAACGCAAGCGTATGCGCGGTTCGCTGGCCGCTCTGTCTCTCGGAAGTGGAGACGGGCGGCGTTCAGAGCTGAGTCAGGCTCTCGGGGGAGGGGGCTCGGGAGCTACAGAACGCGAAGCCGGCGAAAAAGCAACGAACCGGCTGCGTTCAGTGCTGGAGCGGTCCACGTTGAAGTACCGCATTCCAACACTCGGAACAACAGCAAGCGCACACGGGACCGAGGCGCTGCATAGGTCGGGAACGCTCGGGCTTTGACGGGGAGCGGATTCATCCGAGGGCCGAGGCATTTCAGCGGCCGTCATTCCTGCCATGCCCTGCGACATTGGCCCGGCTTGATTCACGTCGGACTTCATGTCGCAACCGGCTACCGCCGATGCCACCGTAAGGTGCAGCAGGAGAAACCCCGCCATCATGATCGCCCCGCGTCTCAGACTTTCCATTGCCCGAAATCTAACCTCGATGGCTGGAACTTGTTCCAACAAGACGACAAAGAAAGGCCCAGCGTTACTTAGCTAATCGGGAGAGATTCTAGCTGCTCGTGTGTCTCGCTCGCAGCCCATTGGCGACTACCAGGAGCGAGCCTCCCATATCCGCTGCGACCGCCATCCAAAGAGTCGCAACGCCACCGACCGCGAGTACGAGAAACACCGCCTTGATCAGGAGCGAAAAGGCGATGTTCTGCCGAATTATTCCAAGTGTCTTTCGGGATATCCCGACAGCAACAGCCAGCTTAGAGAGGTCATCGCCCATCAGAGCAATGTCGGCAGTCTCCAGCGCGACGTCTGTGCCTGCGGCTCCCATGGCGATGCCGATCGTTGCTGCAGCCAGCGCCGGCGCATCGTTGACTC
This sequence comes from Gemmatimonadales bacterium, assembly GCA_038203205.1. Lineage (GTDB taxonomy): Bacteria > Gemmatimonadota > Gemmatimonadetes > Gemmatimonadales > Gemmatimonadaceae > UBA4720. The sequence continues at coordinate 11,739 of JBBREF010000083.1, forward strand.
CATCACCGACGAATGCAAGCGTGTTTCCATTCGCCTCGAGTTCGCGGACGATCCTCACTTTGTCATCGGGCAGGAGCCCCGCGTGAACGCGGTCGATTCCGAGTTCCTTCCCGACTGCCAATGCGGTTCCCGGATTGTCTCCCGTCAGCATGACCACCTCGCGAACGCCGATGCGATGCAGCTCACGTATAGCGTCTGCCGCGCCAGCCCTCGGCCGGTCGGCAATAGCAATCACGCCTGCAACACGAAACGCGTCTGAGTCGCCAAGGACGACAGTGACCGAAGTCTTCCCTTCATTCTCGAATTGCGTCATCGCGGCGGCCGAATCGGCGTCGCTGATTCCAAGCTCGGATACGAGCCTTGTGTTCCCGACATGGACGAGCTCGTCGCCGACGATCGCGCGCGCTCCCCTTCCTATAAGCGCTTCGAAGTCCCGCGATTCTGGAGGCGCGACGCCAGCACGTTCCGCATGAAGCATCAGCGCGCGCGCGATGGGGTGCTCAGAATGGCGCTCGACCCCCGACACGATGCGCAGCAAATCCAACTCGGAATGGCCTCCGAACGCAACCACGTCGGTTACCGAAGGCACACCTTGGGTCAGGGTGCCTGTCTTGTCGAGGGCGATCAGACGTATTGCACCCAGGTGTTCGAGGTGAGCACCGCCCTTAATGAGGATTCCCTCCCGGGCGGCACCAGCAAGCCCGCTTACTATCGAGACCGGAGTTGAAATCACGAGAGCGCAGGGACACGCGACCACCAGCATTGCAAGTGCGCGGTAAATCCATGTTCCCCAATCGGCTGACAAAAAAAGCGGTGGCATGATTGCAATCAGCAGCGCGATTGCAACCACAGCGGGCGTGTATACCCGGGCGAAGCGATCCACGAAGCGCTGGCTGGGCGCTCGTGAAGCCTGCGCCTCCTCGACCGCGTGGATAATTCGTGCGAGGGTGGAGTCACTCGCCCTCTTCGTCGATTTGATCTCGAGCATCCCCTGCACATTCAGCGAGCCTGCGAATACATCGAGCCCCGTTTCCTTGTCCACCGGCATCGACTCGCCAGTAATTGGTGCCTGATTGACGCTGGACCGTCCCGCGGTGACGAGCCCGTCAACCGGAATCTTCTCGCCGGGACGAACTATCACAGTCTCGCCAACGTTCACGTCAGCAATCGGCACCAGCATATCGCGGGTTTCCCGCCGGACACGTGCCTCGAGGGGCGAGACCTCCATGAGAGCCCTGATCGCGTTGCGCGCGCGATCCATCGAATAGCTCTCGAGAAGCTCGGCCACGGCAAACAAGAAAAGCGTGGCGGCCGCCTCGGCGTGCTCCCCGATAATCCATGCCCCGACTGCGGCAACGGTCATAAGGAAATTCATGTCCAGCGCGCGATTCATTGCCGCGCGCGCTCCCCTCGGTGCCACAAACCACGCACCAGACGCGGAGGAGATGGCGAGTGCTGCTGTTACTACCCAGCCCGGAGCGCCAAACCAGCCCGCCGCGAAGGCCAGAGAAAGAAAAACGCCGCTGGCAGCGGCGGTAAGAAGTCGTCCCCGCCGACGCCAGAAAGTTTTCGTTTCGGGCGCGCCGTCGCCGCACGTAGCGCAATCCAATCCCTCGATGCGGAGTTCGGTACTGGCACTCACTCGCGAAACTTTTCCCGCCGCACTCCATCATTCTCCCGAACATGGCGAACGGCCTCGTGCAGCAGGACCGAGATATGGTCATCGTCGAGCCGGTAATACGCGATCTTCCCCTCCTTGCGATACCTGACAAGTCGCAGCTGCCTCAGCGCGCGCAGCGAGTGGGAGACCGCAGACTGACTCGCCCCGAGAACCACAGCGATGTCACAAACGCAGAGCTCCCGCTCTGCAAGCGCCGAGACAATGCGAAGCCTCGTGGGATCTCCGAGCGTCTTGAATGTCTCGGCAAGGAGTCTGATGACGTCACTCGCGGGAAGGGATGCTCGTGCGCGACTTACGCTCTCGGCATTGACACAGTCTGCTTCACAAAGAGCCGACATGTCTGGCCGACTCGCGACTCCTGTACTCTTCGGATGACTAAGCTTTGCGCCCCGACCACCCGCCCGCTGGGCAAGTTTCATTGGTTTACTCGATTGAGGAAGCCTTGAGTCCACACACGGAATTGACGGTTACCTTGTCTGATCATATGAGCATGTGTTCATGCGAAAGTTACCCGATGGCCGACGGCCTGGCAACTCGACTACGCAGTCGCATGAGGCTGGGTTCTCGCCGTATTTCAGCTATTCTGCGTTTCGGTAAGAGGGAGGTAGCTCGTCTGCTTGCGCCAAACGGGCTCGATTTTCGCACGGCCGGCATTGCAGGAATTGCCTCCTGCCCCGAACACGGCAACTCCCATAACATTCCGCGGAGGAAATTTTGGCGAAATCCGATAGTCGGGAATCAGCCTCGCGAACGAAGGTTACTTCGCCGGAAACGGTCCGATTGTCTGAGCGGGGGCTGCAGATGTTGCTCGGCGATCTGCAAGCGAGAGTTCTGCGCGCGGCGTGGAAGCTCGGCGGACCGGCGTCGGCCCGCGAGATTCACGAATCGGTAATAAAAAAGCATAAGGTTGAGCTTCTCACTGTCATAACGGTACTCAACAAACTCGTGACAAAAGGCGTTCTGAGCCGAGAGAAGCAGGATGATATTTTTCATTATGCCGCCCGGGTGCGGGAAGACGAGTTTATGGCGTCCGCCTCAAGACGCATCATCGAGGGTGTGCTGTCGCTTGGCCACAAGGCCGTCACCGCCTCACTCGTGGATGTGCTTGCCGAGCGCGACCCCGCACAGCTGGCTGAGCTCGGTCGGTTGGTACGGCAACGGCTGAATGAAGCCGAACGGGATAAAGAGTGAAGCCGACGACGGGTGGAAAGTTCGTGTCACCGGCGCTCATCAGGCGCGAGTATGCACACCGGCGATTTCTGCTTGTCGGACTCTCGAGTTTGCTGATGCTCTCCATCCTTCCAACATTTGCACACCATCTTCTGAATGGTATCGAAGCACCTCTTGGCGGCGTCGACCACATCGGTGCGTTTTGCGCGGCGGCCATCCGGCTGCTGCTGACACCAGTTCACGGCGCATTTCATTTAGCTCTTGCCATCGGCCTTGCTTTTGGTCTTTGGGACCGCTTCGCGGCCTGGCGATCACTCCAGACAGTACTGAGATCCTTACACAGCCAGCCTCCTTGCCGGAACGGTCCACTTTGGCACGCTGCACAGCGATCAAAGATTGAACCGGAGCGACTTCACGTGGTATCAGGTCTGGCAAACCCTGCGTTTACAGCTGGCCTGTGGTCGCCGCAGATCTATGTTTCTTCGTCGCTGGAGCTTCGTTTAAGCCAGGGCGAACTGAATTGTGTGATCGCGCACGAGGCTGCTCACGTAGCGCGAAGAGATCCACTTCGATTGTCTGCGTATCGGTTCCTTAGCTGTCTCCTGTTCTGGTTGCCCGCATTCAAGGGATTGGCAGCAGACATCGCGGATGAGGCTGAGATTCAAGCCGACGCGACTGCTGCTGACGATGCGCCGCTGGTCCTGGCGTCAGCAATACTAAAACTCGCCGCGGAGCCAGCGTCGATGAGCCTGCCTCGATCCGTGGTCCGCTTCTCCAACCCGGATCTGCTGAACCGCCGCATTCGTCGCCTCGCTGGTGAAGACACGTCACTTCCGTGCCGTGTATCCCGCGGCTCTATCACCTTTGCGACGTTTGCGGCATTCCTCGTGTTGATTTCCGGACTGGCTGCCGCGCAGACCCCGCCAGGTGTGACCGCCGACAACAATCATTGCAGACATCATCACGGGAGTCTCTGGTCTCATATCTGGTGCTCACCTCGCGATTGTGACAGGCAGAGTGGCCACTGCGAGCATTCGCGCTAAGCGCTGAAACCCTTCGCACCGCTATCGCCAGGGACGGCACTATGGTTGAGAAGTGCCGACCTCGAACACCAGCGTCACAAAGTGAGAGTCCCAGTCTGCCGCAGTTCCTCGATCGGCAGGGAGAATGTGAAGGGTTCGAACGTTCCAAAGTCCTTCCCGGTCAAGCGGTACGCGGGCAACACCATCACTATCGGTATGAAGCGACCA
>JBBREF010000084.1:0-15771 GCA_038203205.1 Gemmatimonadales bacterium
GTGCCGCGGCGGTAGACGAGCTTTGCAATCGTCGTCGAGCCTACGAACGAAATCGCCTCTATGCCCGAGTGGTCGCAGATCGCCTCGACCACATCCTTGCCGCCATGCACGATCTGAAGCACTCCGTCGGGGAGCCCCGCCTCCTTGAGCAGCTCGGCGATCTTGCCTGCGCTGAGCGGCACCAGCTCTGACGGTTTCAGAATCAGGCAGTTGCCAAGCGCTATTGCGTTCGGAATGGTCCAGTTCGGAACCATGTTCGGAAAATTGAACGGAGTAATCGACGCGACTACGCCAAGGGGGAAACGCTCGATGCGACATTCGACTCCGCGGCTTACCTCGAGAACTTCGCCTGACGCGATTTGTGGGAGGGAGCATGCGAACTCGGTTAACTCCATCGCTTTGAGGACTTCGGCCTTTGCCTCCGGGTAAACTTTTCCGTTTTCCTCGGTAACGAGCGCTGCAAGCTCATCGATATCGCGCTCGAGGAGGGCTCGGTACCTGAAGAAGACCTGAACCCTCTCCTTTATCGGGAGTGATGACCAGGCAGGAAATGCCGCCTGGGCGACTCCGACTGCGCGATCAACGTCCTCGCGCGACGAGAGTGGCACCCTGGAGATCAGGGAGCCGTCCGACGGGTTGAACACGTCGAGGTATTCGTGTTCTCCATCGACGTAGCTTCCCGCCATAAAATTGCGGACTTCGGGGTATTTCATGCCAGCCTGATCGCAGGGTGAGCCTTACTCCAAACTGGCACGGGGACGCCGTGCGGGCAAGAGAAATCGGCCCGGCTCTATGGTATATCGGCCGCGGCGTGGCAGCGTCGTCGCAACCTGCCTATCTTGCGTCGTATGAAGGCCTTGCGACGCAACTTCAGACCGACGGCGACGGAGATTGAAACCCGAATCAAGGATGTCCTTGCCGATGTGGCGCCGCTGCTGCGAATCGAACACTGCTCGCTCGGCATCGCCGGATTCGAACCTGCTTCCGGGCAGCTGACGGTGGAGATTCGCGGGAGTTGCCCCGATTGCAGCGGGTCGCCGGCGATGTTTGCGACGGCGATCGACGCGCACGTGAGGCAACGGGTGCCTGAGGTCCGCTCGGTTATCATTCGGGAGACCCAGTAGCAACTTCGCCGTCCGACCGTCACGACTCCCACCGCTTCTCAATGGCAGACAACCTCCTCGTTCGCATCGACGCGGCGCTCAGCAGCGTACGAAATAATCGCCTTGGACTAAACATCCTGGAGGCTGGCATGGTTCGCGACATAGCGACCTCCACCGACGGAAAGGTCAGGTTCAGCGTGCTGCTATCCGCTGCCGACGATGCGGCGATCGTCAGGGATGCGAGAGTCGCCGTAGAGCAACTCGAAGGGGTGACCGGCGTGCGGGTGGACGTGAAAGACGCTGCCCAGCCTCATGGCTCGCCAGCAGTTCGCGTTGCTGAGACGAATGAGGCGGTTCCAAAACCCACTGCGTCGAAGCCGCGCGCACTTCCGGTCATGGGACAGGACACACAGTCGCAACGCGCAGCGGTTCCCGCTCCGACACCTGTCGTTTACCCGAACCTCGGAACAGTCATCGCCGTCTCGAGCGGAAAGGGCGGTGTAGGGAAGTCGACTGTCGCGACGAACCTGGCCGTCGCTCTCGCGGCGCAGGGACTAAGGGTAGGGCTCATGGATGCCGACATCTACGGTCCCAACATCCCCCGCATGATGGGCGTGAAGAAGCCGCTCGAAGTCAGTGCCGATGCGAAGATTGTTCCTCTCGAGGCGCATGGAGTGAAACTCGTGAGCATCGGCTTCCTCATCGAGCGCGACCAGCCGGCAATCTGGCGGGGTCCCATCATCATGAAGGTGATCACTCAGTTTCTTCGCGACGTAAACTGGGGCCAGCTCGACTTCCTCATCGTCGACATGCCGCCGGGAACGGGGGACGCCCAGCTTTCACTGGTACAGGCCACAAAAGTATCGGGTGCCGTAATCGTGACAACGCCGCAGGATGTTGCGGCCGGTGACGCCCTTCGCGGGGCGAAGATGTTCGAGCGCGTCGATGTTCCAGTGCTCGGCGTCATCGAGAACATGAGCTGGTTCGAATGTCAGCATTGCGGGAAGCCGATGAGGATCTTCGGCTCCGGCGGCGGGTCACGCCTCGCTACCGAGCTCGGCGTACCGCTGCTCGGCGAAATTCCGATGTATCCGCAGATCCTCGCCGGTGGAGACGCGGGAGTGCCCATCGTGGTGGGAGAGCCTGAGTCTCCGGCGGCGAAGGCGCTTGCTGCGACTGCGGAGCGGATCGCCGCAGGCTATCGCTAGAAGCGCGCGCGTTCGGCGATCGCAGCGTCGCGAATTGCGTCGGACGGCAATTTTGCCTGCGGCGCATCAGCACGGCCGGTTCCCGTTCTGAGCTCGGAGTTGAGCTCGCCGCCAGTAATAAATGCAGCCATTGTCCAGTACATCCACGCGAGCAGTATGATCACACCACCGATCGTGCCGTACGTCTTGTTGTACGATGAGAAGTTCGAGATGTAGAACCGGAAGAGAAGCGTCACCACGATCCAGAGTCCTACGGTGAACAGCGATCCGATGAGGACGTGGCTCTTCTTCTGCTTTACATAGGGCAGGAAGTAAAACAGAAGCCAGAGAATACCTGTCAGAAGCAGGAGCGCAAGCGGGTATTGAACCACGCCCCACACACGCGCTGTATCTCCGTCGATCCTGGTGTACCTCGCGAGCAGATCGACAAGGCTATGACCTGCAACCATCACGATCGACGAAAACAGGATGACGATCGCCGTGATCACTGCGAATCCCATCGAGATGAGCCGTTTTTTCCAGAAAGGGCGTGGATCGGCCGTGTCATGCGCCTGGTTCAGTGCGCCCGCAAGCGTGTCGAGCACGGCTGAAGCGGAATACACGGCGAGAATGATTCCAATCGATATGAGGCCGGGCGCGTTGTCACCGAGTACTACATCGGTGACAATTCCTGCGAGGAGTGTGTACGCCTCCTCAGGCAGAGTCAGCTGGAGCCGCACGAGGATTTTCCCGACGAGTTCCTGCTCGTTGCCTATGAGACCGAAAAGCGGCGCGAGGAACAGCAGCATCGGGAACAGCGAAAAGAAGAAGCTGTAGGCTGCCTGGGCCGAGAGGCCGAGGACGTTGTCCTGCCAGACCTCGCGGAGCGTTCTCTTCATGAGAACGGCTGGATCGTAACCTTTGATGAGCATCGCCAATCATGGATTGGCAACTTTGATTCCCTGACGGTCCCGGGGCTGTGGAAAATGTCAACAAGTCGCGGCCGTTCGAGCATGACTCTGTACTACGGAAACAGCGTCGAGGGGAGTGGGGTGAGGGAACTGCAGAGTGGCGTGAGTGATCTTTCCAATACTGACGCCGGTGCGGGTTGTCAGCTTTTTGAATCTTGGGTTAACAACGGAAGAACAGACCTTCGGACCGCCGTTCCGTTGTTACCCCAAAAGAGAAGACGCCGAATATCCGCGTCGGCGCCAGTATTCGAGAAAGCACTCACTCCACTCTGCAGTTTCCCTCACCCAACTCCCGTCAACGCTTTTCCCGCAGCTAAGGGACGGTGTCGATCTCCGGGGTGGCGTTCTTGAACTCACCGCGCCAGTACGACAGGAGAACCGCGCCGAAACCTGTGGTGACTGCGATGAATGTCACGGCTGCAGCAAACGACTCGAGCATTGCGCCGACGAGCGGAATCCCGCTGAGCGCGGCTACGGCGATCCACATGCCGAGGTAGATCGTGGTTCCCGTGAAGAAAGCGCGCAGCATTGCTCCATGAGGCGTATCGTCGCGGGACTTTCCACCGACAAGAGCAGCGCCCGTCATGATCGCGACGGCAATGAAGCCGAACATTGCGATGCCGGCGACAGCGAGCATGAATGCGACCAGGCCGAGCGGAATCAGGAGAATCCCGATGAAAGTGGCAGCGAGCATGACCACCACGGCTACCGCACCGGGAAGGATTGCGAGCTGACCAAGAATGCCGGTTCCAAGCGGCTTGCCGATGCCACCCTGCATGGTAGCGACGACGACATGAATTTTGTCAGCGCCGAAAGCAAGAAGCGCAAATCCAACGACCGCGACGATCAGAAGCCAGCTCACAGCCATGCCCACAGAGCGACGAGTGCTGTGCGTTCTGGTGCCGGGAATAATCGACTTTACAATGTTCGAAGCTTCGACGCTGGCGTTGACCACTGCCATCGATGCCGTTGCCGCTTGCGGCGCTCCGGACGCCTGAGCCTTCACCCGCTTTCCCGGAATGAGGACTGCGGTGACTACCAGCAGGAAAAGAAAGGCGATGCGACGCATGATCAGGCTGCCTTCCGGCTCGCCGATGCGGCCGCGCGAAGAAGAGCGGTGGCCGCGACCAGACCGGCCACGAAAGATCCACTGACGGCCACGCCCGCGCCCGTTCCCGCGGATGCTGCAGCGCCGGTGGCAGTTGAAGCCGCGGTGGCAGATACGTCAGTGGCAAGAGCAGCAAGGAAACTCACGGTGCTCGGTCCAAACACTCTGGAGATGAGCAGCAGAATATCAACGTTGAAGAACGCGACCATTGCAACTACTGCCATCGTGACGCTCATCGAAGCGACAAGGGCGGTCGCGGCGATCCGCGCAGGAATCGACCGGCGCATGTCCGGCCGATCGACAGTCATCGGAGCGCGGCGTTCGATCACCGATGAATAAGCCGGAACAACCGCTTCCCTTCGACGGGTCACCGGCATAGCCTGGGCAACCATTGGGACCTGCTCCGCAGGAATGCGCACGCGCGACATCACCTTGTCCGCGAAATGCGGAGAAGGCGCGAACTGCGGCAGCTCTTTCATTGCTGCCGCGATCGGCGCGAACTCTTCGTCTGAGTAGTTGTCTGTCAAAAGGTCCTCACGAATGGATTACGGCAGGTACCAGGCCGGGGTTTCAAAAAAAACGAGATCATTTCACTTCCTCGAGAGCCGCCCGCAGCTCGTGCCTGGCCCGGTGGATGTAGGTCTTCACCGTCCCCAGGGGCAGCTTCACGATTTCGGCTATCTCCTCGTACGATTTATCCTCGACGTGCCTCAGCATTATGCAGGCCCGATACTCCGGCCTGAGCCTGCCAATGGCGCGTTCGATGGCTGAGCCGAGCTCCCTAGATTCGAGCTCCTCCAGAGGCGATTCGTCGCCTGAAACCACTGCGATCGAGGTTGCCCGCGCACTCTCCGAGGTAACCGCATCCGGGGCCCCCTCGATGCTTATTGTATCTACCCGCCGACGCCGCAAATGGTCGATCGTCAGGTTATTTGCAATCTTGAACAGCCAGCTGGAAAACTTGAACTCGGGGCTGTAGCGGTCGAGGTTGTTGAGGACCTTGATGAAGGTCTCCTGCGACAGGTCTTCCGCGGTTTCGCGGTCGCGAACCATGCGGAAGATGAGGGAGAATACCGGCCTCTCATACCGTGATAGCAGCTCGCGATAGGCGGATTCAGACCCCTTTCGCGCCTCAATGACGACAGCGGGATCCGATAAACCTGCGAGATGAGTCGATGCGGCTCCTTGCATTGGCGAATCCCAATCTAGCTTGCCAGTGTTTCTCGCGCCCGTCAGGTTTCGCTCAATGTCGAAGCCTGATGACGATGATGTGGTCGCGCGTGCGGCTGGCGGTGGTGCTGGCAAAGCCGAGTTCGTGCGGGATGCGTTTTCCAGAATTGCTCCACGCTACGACCTGCTGAACCACCTGCTGAGCCTTAATGTGGACAGGGCATGGCGGCGAAAGGCGATTGCTGAGCTGCGGATCGGCGAGAATGCAGGTGGCCGTTACCTCGACCTGTGCGCCGGGACTCTCGACGTCAGCGCGGCGATAGCCCGGCTCGACGGCTTCGGCGGCATGGTAATGAGTGTGGATTTCGCCGAGCCCATGCTTCGTGCTGGGGAGGCCAAGGCTGCCGGATATCCGATCTACCCCGTGGCTGGCGATGCCCTCAGGATACCTGCGGCGAGTGGCTCGATGGCCGGCGCAATTGTCGCGTTCGGTATTCGGAATGTGGCCGATATCGACGCTGCACTTATCGAGATTCGCCGCGTGCTGGAGCCGGGTGGCCGGCTCGTGATCCTCGAGTTTTCAGTTCCCAGGTCTCCCGTTGTGAACACCGCTTATCAGCTTTACTTCAGGCATGTGTTGCCGACGATTGGTGGATTGATCAGCGGTCACGGCGCGGCGTATCGGTACCTGCCCCGGTCGGTTGAAAACTTTCCGGTGACGGAAGAGCTCGCGCGGCGCATGCGCGCGGCGGGATTCAGCGAAGTCCGGTTTCGGTCACTGAGTCTGGGGATTGCGGCTATTCACGTGGGAAAGATTGGTTCTTCGTGAAGTATGCTGGAGACCCGGGGGTGGGCGGATTTAGCGGATTGGGCGGATTTTGCGGATACTGCGTCCGCGGGCTCACAGACGACACTGAAAAAATCAGAGGCATGAACTGCCGCCTTCACGACACCTGACGCGTACGCCCCATCTCCTTCGGGAAACGCCGGAACCACGACGACAACAGCAGTAGCTCATCGATCTCGTGAGTCGGCACGCTGAGCGTTGGCTTTGCCTCGGTTCCGCCGAAGATGTCGCTCACCAGCTTCTTCATTTTTCCGCGCTGCGACGTCGATCGCGGCTTGTCGAACTCGGCCCGTACGACCCCGCGCTTGACGAGATACACCTTGTCCGCGCCCTCGTGGCCCGGAACCGTGTAGACGAATGAAAGTTTTTCTACAGCGAATCGCAGCCGCCCGAACTGCTCACGCAGAATCTCGAGCCTGTTGAGCTTGTCGCGGTAGGCAGCCGCCCGCTCAAACTGCAAGTCGCCGCTGGCCTCCTCCATCTTCGATTTCAGCATCTCCATCGGACCGTCATCGGCGCCGTCGAGAAATGCGCGAGCCATCGCCACGCGCTCTGCATACTCGGATACGGAGCAGCCCCCGACACACGGACCGAGGCACTTGGAGATCTCGTACCTGATGCAACCCGGCGTCCGAGGGGTCAGCCGGAACAACTCGACCTGGTCACTGAAGTACATCTTCATGTCGGACTTGCAGTCGCGCAGCATCAGCGCGTCACTCAGCTCACGCAGTGCTTCCTCCATTCGCTGTGCTCCGACGAACGGGCCGTAGTATACCGATGCATCATCCGCCGACGGTCCGCGCACAACAGTGAGCTTCGGCGCGGCGCCGCGCGTGAGTTTGATGAACGCGTAGTGGAGACCGTCACGTTTCATCTGCACGTTGAGCCGCGGACGAAAAGTCTTGATGAGGCGCAGCTCGCGCAGCAGCGCAGCGAATTCGCTCGGCGTGTACTCCCAGTCAATCGACTCGGCTTCACGCAGAATTCGCGCACCCTTGTCCTCGGGGTACGAGCACCGGAAGTAACTGAGCAGGCGCGTGCGCACACGCTTCGACTTGCCGACGTAGACGACTTCACCGGTCGGCGACAACATCCGGTAGATGCCGGGTCTGTCGGCTGCGCTATCACGGACGAGGGATCGCATGATCGCAAGCTGCGCGTCGCTCGTGGGCTGCCTTCTGTCGGATACACGACGAACGCGCGTCACCGCTGGCACCTCGCACAAAACACAGTCGCGCGGCCGTCGATCGCGTGAGTGCCGAAAAGACGCGCGTTGCAGCGAGCGCAGGGCTCGCCTTCACGCCCGTAACACTGAAGCAGCGCAGCGAACGTTCCCCTCTCGCCGCGTGCGTCGCGATAGTCCCGGAAGCTCGTCCCGCGCGCGGCGATCGATTCAGTCAGCACTGCGACTATCTCATGATGCAGTCGCGCAGTCTCCTCCGTGCCGATCGAGCTGGCCGATCGGGACGGGTCAACCTGAGCCCGCCACAATGCTTCGTTTGCGTAGATGTTTCCGATTCCCGCGATCCTTCGCTGATCCATCAATACCTTTTTCACCGGCTGGGACGACACCCGAAGAACGCCCGATAATTGTTCCGGTGTGAACCGCGGGTCAAGAGGTTCTTTTCCGAGCGCATCAGTGTATTCCCTGAATCGTGCCTCACTCATCAGGGCGACCGTGCCAAGCCGGCGCACGTCGCAGTAATGAAGGGCACGGCCATCGCTCAGGCTCAGTCGTAGCGTCGAGTAGCCAAGGAGCGATGGATCGAGGTCTGGTGTCTCCACGATCAGGGCGCCGGTGAATCGAGGCTGAACTACGAGGCGGTCACCAGACGAGAGATCAGTAACTACGAGCTTTGCACGCCGCCAGCTCCTCAGGATCTTCGTCCCGGTCAGGCGCCTCGCGAACGCTGCCTTGCCGGCCTCGCGCAGTACATCAGGCCGGGTGACCGTAACCCCCGTGATCGACAATCCGTGGATCGCCGCATCCAGATCGCGCGCAATCGTTTCGGTTTCAGGCAGCTCCGGCATTTCGCCCCAGGTCCCGCCACCCGATATCGCGCCTGAACTGTTTTCCCTCGAACACCACCAGCTCGGCGAAATCCAGCGAACATTTCGATGCTGCTTCGAGTGTGTCACCGGTCCCGGTTATCGCCAGCACCCGCCCGCCATTGGTCAGCAGCTCACCAGTATCCTCAGTACGCAGCGTTGCCGCGTGAAATACGTGAATGCCTTTCGGTGGCGCCGGGAGCCGGATTGCATCTCCCTTTCGCGGAGTGTCGGGATATCCGTGCGCAGCCAGCACGGTTGTCGCGGCACATTCACCAGACCATTGAAGGGATCTCGATGTATCGAGCGCGTCCCCGCGGGCGACCGCGTAAACAGGATCCAGGAGTGAGCTCGTTAGCAGCGGAAGCAGGGTTTCAGTCTCAGGATCACCGAACCTGCAGTTGAACTCGACAACGCGTGGCCCGGACTCAGTGATCATGAGGCCCGCGTACAGCAGGCCGGTGAACTGCTTTCCTTCTTTTCTGAGCGCAGCAAGTGTAGGCATGATGATCCGATCCATCGCCGCATTCATCGCCGAATCTGTCGCGATTGAGACTGGCGCATATGCGCCCATCCCACCGGTGTTCGGCCCGATGTCGCCATCGAGGAGCCGCTTGTGATCCTGTGCTGCGATCATGGGCAGCGCTCTCGTCCCGTCTGTCAGCACAAACAGCGACAGCTCCTCGCCCTCCATGAACTCTTCGATCAGAATTTCCGCGCCCGCGTCACCGAACGCCCTGTCCTCGAGCATCATGTAGATCGCCCGCTCGGCTTCCTCTCTGCTTCGCGCTATCACGACACCCTTACCCGCGGCAAGGCCTGAGGCCTTGATGACAACAGGAGCTCCCATGGCATCAACGGCGCGGAGAGCGGACTGTGGGTTAGAATGATGGGATGCTGTCGCGGTGGGAATCCCTGCGTTCTGCATGAGTGTCTTCGCAAATCGCTTAGACGTTTCGATCTCTGCCGCTGCGCGCGTCGGCCCGAAAATCGCACGACCCTTCTCCTGAAAGGCGTCAACGATTCCGAGCGCGAGTGGCGCCTCCGGACCCACGACAGTAAGGTCGACGTCAGCGCGCTCCGCATAACCAAGCAGCCCACGCACATCTTCCGTCTTTACGGGGATACACTCAGCCACATCGGTCATCCCGGCGTTGCCGCTCGCGCAGATTATCTCGACAGATGGATCGTCGCGCTTCAGCTTCCAGGCAATGGCGTGCTCGCGTCCGCCATTGCCAACCAGCAGAATTTTCATTGCGCCGGAAACCCGATTACGCGAATGCCTGCTCCACGTCTTCGAGGAGGTCGTCAAGATCCTCGACGCCGCAGGAGAGCCTGACCAGTCCTTCCGTGATTCCCAGCGCCGCGCGACGATCAATCTCCACCGACGCGTGAGTCATCGAAGCCGGGTGGCTGATCAGACTCTCCACGCCACCGAGGGATTCGGCGAGCGAGAATACGCGGAATTTTCTCAGGACATCGTTCGCGCGTTCCTTCGTTCCAAGCTCGACTGAGATCATCCCGCCAAATCCCTTCATCTGTCGCTTTGCAAGATCGTGCTGGGGATGAGATTCGAGCCCCGGGTAAATCACATTCTCGGCCCCCATCTTCTCCGCGAGGTATGCGGCGATCCCGCGACCATTTCGATCATGCGCGGGCATTCTGAGGTGCAGGGTCTTGGTCCCGCGGAGCGCGAGCCACGAATCAAACGGGCCGGGTACTGCGCCGGCTGCGTTCTGGATGAACTGGAGCTTTTCAGCAATCTCGTCGCTCCTCGTAACGGCGATACCTCCGATCATGTCGCTGTGACCGTTCAGGTATTTCGTGGTCGAGTGATACACCACATCTGCCCCGTACTCGAGCGGCTGCTGGAAGAACGGCGTCGCGAACGTGTTGTCGACGATGAGCAGAGCATTCGCCTTTTTCGCGATCTGTCCGACGGCCGAAAGGTCGGTGAGACGGATCAACGGATTCGTCGGTGTCTCGATGAGGATCATCCGCGTGTTCGGCTTGCATGCGTCGGCAACCCGCTCGGGGTCGCGCGAATCGACGAATGTGAACTCGAGCCCGTAGTGCTGGAGAATCTTGTCGAACAGCCTGAAGGTTCCGCCGTAGACATTTTCGCCACAGACGATATGATCGCCGGCCCTGAACATTTTCATCAGCGAGTCGAGACAGCCCATTCCGCTGGAGAATGCAAAGCCGTGCGTCGCGCCTTCGAGTGAGGCAACATTGCGCTCGAGCGCTTCGCGGGTCGGGTTCTTGCCGCGGGCGTATTCGTACCCCTTGTTGTCGCCCAGTCCCTCCTGGACGTAGGTCGAAGTGGTGTAGATGGGCGTCATGATGGCGCCAGAGAGGAGGTCGGGACGCTGGCCCGCGTGAATTGCGCGCGTGCCGAAGCCGGCGTCTGCGTCTTCCTGGAGTATGCGTGTCATTCGTGGGAGTCTGGGTTCGAGGCTCGTCAAAGATAAGCCGCGGCGAGGCAGGCGGCAGAGATGCTGGCGTTACGGGGGAGCTTGAACCTCATAACTACATGCATTTTTTCAGGGTCATCGAGGAATTGGGGAAATGGCAGGGATAAGGACTGAACTTCGCGACAGCGATAGTGGGGCTCAAAGATCTATCCTGGCCTTCGCGCTGCTTCGCGCCCCCTTCGTGTCCTTCGCGCTAAAGTCGTTCGCAGTCCCGGTACGCGGACGGCTCCCGATATTCCGTGATGAGCCCTTTTTCAAGAAACGGAACGACGCGTCGAGCTGAAGCGGGGCAATTAATTGGTGGGAGCCTGTCGGCACTAAAGCTTCAAAACCTCCTGGTACTTCAATACCTCCTTCCCCCGTGTAGTTCCAGCATGTGAGTTTTAACGACCGGACTGTTGCTACGTTCAGGAAGCAGCAGGCGACACCGCAAAAAGGAGAATTGAATGGCGTACGAAGGGCTGATGGTCAGCGTGTCGGGGGTGCGTGGGCGGGTTGGGGAGGCGCTCACTCCGGAAATCGTTGCGAAGTTTGCCGCCGGGTTCGGCGCGTGGGCCAAGCAGCGCGCGGGTGGCGGGCGTGCAAAAATCGTCGTCGGGAGGGACAGCAGGGTGTCAGGGCCGATGTTCCAGCCGGTGGTGCACTCAGCCCTTCAGTCAGTCGGCTGCGACGTCATCGACATCGGAATGGCGCCAACTCCCACCGTTCAGCTTGCGGTCGAGCATCATCATGCCGCGGGCGGCCTCGCTATAACCGCCAGCCACAATCCCATTGAGTGGAACGCCCTCAAGTTCATCGGGCCGTCGGGCCTGTTCCTTGACGGAGCTGAGGCCGCCGAGATGCGCGGCGTTGTCGAGGGCGAGATACTTCGTGCGACGTGGGACGAGATTGGGGTGATCACGACTGACAAAGCGGCAAACGCGCGCCACATCGACCTCGTTCTCGGACTCTCACTGATCGATCCCAAAAAAATTCGCGCAAGACAGTTTCACGTTGCACTCGACTGCGTTCGCGGTGCAGGCGGAGCGTTCATGCCGCAGCTCCTCGAGAAGTTTGGCTGCAAGGTCACAGCGATCAACCTCGAAACCGACGGAAGGTTTCCGCGGTCACCAGAGCCCGTTGCCGAAAATCTTGGAGACCTCGAGCGGCTCGTAAAAGAGTCGGGCGCCGATATTGGATTTGCCGTCGACCCCGACGTCGACAGGCTGGCGCTCGTATCTAATGAAGGGAAAGCAATCGGCGAGGACTATACGCTTGCCCTGGCGGCGAAGGTCGTCCTGCAGCGTCGCAGCGGCAACGTCGTCACCAACCTCTCGACCAGCCGCATAATCGACGACATTGCCGCCGAGCAGGGCCGGATGGTTATCAGAGCGCCGGTTGGGGAGGTGAACGTCGCAACGCGAATGAGATCTGAGGGCGCCCCGATTGGAGGCGAAGGCAATGGAGGAGTGATTCTCACAGAAATGCACCTTGGCCGTGACGCACCGCTTGGCGCGGCGCTGATCCTTCAGCTTCTCGTCGACGAAGGTAAGCCGTTATCCGAGATAATTGCGGCCTATCCGCGGTACCACATAGTCAAGGACAAGCTCGACCGGCCGGCTGCACCCCTCGATGATGTATATGCATCGCTTCGTGAGGCTTTCCCCGACGCTGAAGTCGATACCCAGGATGGCCTGAGGCTGACGTGGCCCGACAGGTGGGTGCACGTCCGGCCATCAGGCACGGAGCCGATTGTGCGCGTGATCGCAGAAGCGCCAACGAGCGCTGGCGCCGAGTCCCTCATCGCCCGGTGCCGGGTGCCACTCGACGCGCTTAGTTTTTCAGGTAGTACCGCTTCCCAATAAAACAGAGCTTCAAACATGTGTGGAATCGTCGGTTATATCGGAGATCGCGGCGCGAGCCCGGTTCTGCTGGACGGACTGAAAAGACTCGAGTACCGTGGTTACGACTCCGCCGGAGTTGCGATCATGAACGGGCACGGAGTCGAGACACGGAAGGCGGCAGGCAAGATATCGCGGCTCGAGGCAGCGCTGGCGACGGCGCCGATCGGGGGCAATATCGGGATTGCTCACACGCGCTGGGCGACGCACGGCGCGCCGACAGAATGCAACGCGCATCCGCATGTCGACTGCAAGGGACACATCGCGGTCGTTCACAACGGCATCATTGAAAATTCGACCACACTGAAGGCGCAGCTCGTCGAGCGGGGCCACAAGTTCGTCTCGGAGACTGACACTGAAGTTCTCGCTCACCTGATCGAGGAAGCGTTTGACGGAGTTCTGGAAGATGCAGTCATCGAGGCGCTCTGGCAGGTCGAGGGCACCTACGGGATCGCCGTTGTGTCGAGTGAAGACAGTGACAAGATCGTCGCTGCACGGAAGGGGAGTCCGCTTCTCGTCGGTCTCGGAGACGGAGAGTATTACATCGCGAGCGACGCATCGGCGATCCTTTCGCATACGCGCGAAGTCGTCTATCTCGACGACGGGGATCTCGCCGTCCTGACACGCGATGGATATCGGGTCATAGACCTGCGGGCGAAAGAGCTGGACCGAAAAGTTCACAAGATCGAATGGGATCTCCAGCAGATCGAGCGTGGCGGCTACGCGCACTTCATGCTCAAGGAAATCTTCGAGCAGCCACAGACAATCGAGAACTGCATGAGGGGCCGGCTCCTCGACGAGGAAGGCACTGCCAAGCTTGGCGGTCTCAACATGACCGACGAGGAGCTGCTCAAGTTCGACAACGTGGTGATAACGGCCTGCGGCACGAGCTGGCATTCCGCGCTGATCGGTGAGCACATGATGGAAGAGCTGACGCGGATTCCAGTCGAAGTCGAGTACGCTTCCGAATTCCGCTATCGCAATCCTATCGTCAACGATCGCACGCTCTGTATCGTCATCTCGCAGTCAGGCGAGACAGCCGATACACTCGCAGCGATGCGCGAGGCACGGAATCGTGGCGCAAGGACCTACGGTGTCGTGAACGTGGTGGGCTCGACGATCGCACGGGAGTCGAACGGCGGCATCTACGTTCACGCCGGCCCCGAGATCGGCGTTGCCAGTACGAAGGCATTCACGAGCCAGGTTGTCGCTCTCGCATTGCTGACGCTGAAGATCGGCCGCCTGAAGGATGTGTCCGTCGTTCGCGGCAAGGAGATTATCGATGCGCTCCGCGCGTTGCCGGCGCAGGTTCAGCAGATTCTCGACAGAGCTCCCGAGATAGAAGCGTTCGCCGAGGAATTCAAGCGCGCTCAGAATTTTCTCTACCTGGGACGCGGTTACAACTTTCCGACGGCACTCGAGGGCGCACTGAAGCTCAAGGAGATCAGCTACATCCACGCAGAAGGGTATCCGGCCGCGGAGATGAAGCACGGACCGATCGCTCTGATCGACGAAATGATGCCAGTCGTATTCATCGCCCCACACGATGCGGTGTTCGACAAGATCGTTTCGAACGTGCAGGAAGTAAAAGCGAGGAAAGGAACCGTGATCGCGATCACCAGCCGGGACGAGCCTGCGCTTGCCGGCAAAGTGGACTACGAGTTCCGCATCCCGGAAACCATCGACATGCTCGCACCTGTGCTCGCGTGCATTCCGCTTCAACTTCTGGCTTACTACATCGCGGTAAAGCGCGGGTCGAACGTAGACCAGCCGCGCAACCTCGCGAAGTCGGTAACGGTCGAGTAGCAGCTGCGCGTCCTGCTTCAGCGCGTATCGCGCGCGGAGGTGCGTGTCGGTGAGCGCGTCACCGGAACTATCGGTCGCGGTTTCCTGCTGCTCGTCGGAATCACCCACACTGACACCCCGGCAATCGTAGAGTGGATGGCCGAAAAAGTGTCTGGACTCCGCCTCTTTCAGGATGCTGATGACAAGATGAACCTCGGCATCGCCGACGTTGGTGGCGCCGTGCTCGTCGTATCACAGTTCACTCTTTACGGCAACGCAGACAAGGGGCGCAGGCCCAGTTTCATCGACGCAGCGCGGCCCGAAGCAGCTGTTCCGCTTTACGAGTCGTTCGTCGGTTCCTTGCGCACGCGCGGCCTTTCGGTCGAGACCGGCGAGTTCGGCGCCATGATGGACGTCGAGCTGGTCAATGATGGGCCGGTGACACTGCTGCTCGAGCGCTGATCGATGAGACAGGTCGTCCTTGCCTCGTCTTCACCACGCCGCCGGCAACTTCTGACTCTCGTCGGCATCGGCCACACTGTGATACCCGCCGACATCGACGAACTGCCACTGCCCGGGGAGCTTCCGGATGGCCATGCCGAGCGTCTCGCCCGTGAGAAAGCGCAGACAGTCGCCGAGGCATTTCCCAATGAGCTCGTAATCGCCGCCGATACCATAGTCGTCCTCGACGACCGCATACTCGGCAAACCGCGAGACGAAAATCATGCACGTGAAATGCTTGCTGAACTTTCCGGGCGCACGCACACGGTCGTCACCGCGATGGCGTGTGCGCTCAATGGGGAGATTGTGTCAGGTGTCGAACGGGTTGAGGTGACATTCCGCTACCTCACATCAAATGAGATCGACGCATATGTCGCGACAGGCGAGCCGATGGACAAGGCAGGTTCCTACGGAATCCAGGGCTTCGGGGCTACGATCGTCAAGCGAATCGACGGCGACTACTTCGCTGTGATGGGGTTGTCACTCGTCCGCCTGGTGTCTCTGATGCGCGATCTTGGTGTGACTTACGACTTCCCCCGGTAACTGCTCTCCCACAGCTCAATTTTTCCAGCGACATCCTCGACGGTTATCAAAGGCATGCGGTCGCTGTTTGTGTACAAAGTTAACCGCGTTGTCTAGCCCGGGTAGGGTAAGGCGGCGATTATAAAGTAGGGGTAGCGGGGGGAGGGGCCAGTT
>JBBREF010000085.1:0-15433 GCA_038203205.1 Gemmatimonadales bacterium
TTCTCTTGAAAGACACGGGTTGTTCCGGCAACTCACAGCGCGTCGCAGAAGCCCTGTCAGCCGATTCCCCGGCCAAGCCTCGCGTCGCTATTTCCGACAACCGGAGCGTTCGCGAAAAGCTGAGTTCGCTCCTCAAGCGTGGCAGCTCGTTGGGGGGTAACGGGGCCAACCTCTCGCGCGGGGAGAGGGGAGAGGGAATCGCGCTAAGACTCGGCTTCTCCACCGCAACGGCTGAAGCAATTCGCGGCATTGACGAACATTGGGATGGATCAGGCGGCCCGGATGGCCTGATCGGTCACGAGATTCCGCTGTTCTCGCGTATCATCTTGCTCGCGCAATCGATCGATGCTTTCGTCAGCCAGCGCGGGCTGCTTGCGGCGATGCGAATAGCGCGCGAGCATAGCGACCGCTGGTTTGATCCGGCGCTCTCGCGAATCGTTCGATCATGGCGGGAAGAGACCGACTGGTGGGAAGCCCTGCATTCACCCGAAGCAGAAGCGATCGCAATCTCGCTGGAGCCGCAGCAGCACACGCGCTACGTCGACGACAAAGGTCTCGACGAAGTCGCTCGCGCGTTCGCCGAGATCATCGACTCGAAGTCGCCATTCACGTGGCAACACTCGACCAACGTCGCGAAATACGCGCGCGCCGTCGCATACGAGCTTGGATTCGAAAAGCAGGAAGTACGCGTGCTCAACCGAGCCGCATTGCTCCACGACATCGGGAAGCTGGGCGTTCCGAGCCGCATTCTCGATAAGGCCGGGCCGCTGACGGCCGAAGAGCGCGCAGAGATGCAGCGCCACCCGCTGTATACGTGGGAGATCCTTCAGCGAGTTGGAGCATTCTCGAGCTTTGCGCGAACCGCCGCCCTACATCACGAAAAGCTCGACGGCTCCGGATATCCATGGGGCGTCAACGGGGAAGACCTGGATCTCCCAGCGCGTATTCTTTGTGTCGCCGACATGTACGAGG
This sequence comes from Gemmatimonadales bacterium, assembly GCA_038203205.1. Taxonomy (GTDB): domain Bacteria; phylum Gemmatimonadota; class Gemmatimonadetes; order Gemmatimonadales; family Gemmatimonadaceae; genus UBA4720. The sequence goes on from JBBREF010000085.1 coordinate 973, forward strand.
CACTGACAGCGAACCGCCCCTACCGCGCAGGACTCGGCCGCGAGACCGCGCTTAAAATCATTCGCGAAGGAAGCGGCAAGCATGTGTGCCCGGTCGCGGCAGAAGCGCTGACCGAAGCGACCCGCCACCTCAAAGTGTCGCTGGCGTCCTAATCCCACCCGCCATAGGCAACGAAAGACTTCGAGAGGCCCGCAAGTCTCTCGACGTAAATAGTCGCCCCCGGAAAAAGTGCGGTGAATTTCTTTCGCGTCAGCAACTGGATTGAATCAACTTCCGCCTTAGCCGCTGTATAGTCAGGGATACGCCTGTACCACCCGACATCGAATCGGTGCACCATCTGCGCGCGAACCCATGAGGGCAGGTACTGAAAGAACGGAAACAGGAAATGTGGCTCCAGCGGAAAACGACGATTCGGAGTCTGAACGAAATACCGTTTTCCGACTCTCATGACCTCGCTGGCCATACGCCGCTGATCATCGTAGCCGCCGACGTGCTCGATCACCGAGTTCGAGAAAACAACATCGAAGGCACCGTCGCCGAATTGGGGCATCGCTCTGGCATCGCCAGCCGCGCTTACAAACCGTTCTGACGTTACGGTCTGGTGGTCGATATTGAGCAGCGTGACCCGGACGTCTCCCGGATCGCCTCCGGTCATCAGCGTCCAGAACTCCTGCGTGCCCCCGATATCGAGTATCTCGACGTGCCCCTCAAGCTTTCCTAGTAACGACAGAAAAAGGGCGAAACGAGCCCTCCGCATCCGCGTGGCGAGAGAGTCACCGGCACTGTTGTCGGCCAGGGCCCTGATGAGGGATCCCTCCGCTCGCGTGGCTGCTTTTCGGGGGACGGGAGCGTCACTCATTGGTGAAAAAAACTAACGCAGCAGCACCCGGGGCGCGGGGTTTGCCCGATTAGGGACGCGGTGGCCTTTGCACAGGCTGTCCGACAAGGGATATTCCTCACTCGACCTCCAGGACAAAAACAATCAATGTTTGGCTGCTTCCGAAGGCTTGGCTGTCTCGTCTTTCTGATCGTCCTCGGCATTTTCGCCTGGTTCAACCGCGATCGCCTGGACGCCATCTACCGTCGTTACGCCGGAGACCCGCGTCCGGACTCGACCATGGTCGCCACACTCCCAGGCGGCTGGGAGGCGCTCACCCCCGAGAAGGCTACGAAGGGGCAGCGCGCGGTGGAGTCCCTGTCCCGCCCACGTGGACCCGCGTATGCCAGCCTCACGGCAGGCGAAGCGGCCTCATACATCTTTCTCGCCGTGTCGAAGCAACTCCCCGCTTCGTCTGAAGGCGTCACGTCATCCATCAAAGACGATCGCCTGATCGTCAGGGCGAACGTCGCCCTGAAAGACTTTGGAGCGGCGGCCGCCCTCGGACCAATTGCCGGAATGCTCGGGGCCCGAGATACAGTCCAGCTTGGCGGGACGATGCGCGTCCTCCGCCCGGGAGTCGGTGAATTCCAGGTGAAGGAAGTCAGGATCGGCGCGTTCCCTGTCCCGGCCGCAGTCGTCCCGCGGCTGATTCGCACGATGCGGCGTGGTACGATGCCGGAGGGCATCTCCAATGACGCGCTTCCCATGACGCTGCCCGACTACATCGGCGACATCCGCATCGCGAACGACAGAATCACTGTGTACAGAGCCACGCAATGAACCGTCGGATCCTCGTAGTCGATGACGAGCAGGGGATACGCGCCGCGCTCGGCCAGCTCCTCGAGTACGAAGGCTACGAGGTTCATACTGCGTCCACCGCCGACGACGGTTTAGCCGAGTATCAGAAGTTCAGGCCGAACCTTGTGTTCATGGACGTGAAGATGCCGGGCATGGACGGCATGGATGCGTTGAGAAAGCTGCGCGAGATCGATCCGGCGGCGACAGTTGTGATGATCAGCGGGCATGCGACGATACGAACGGCTGTCGAAGCGACGCAGCTCGGCGCGTACGAGATACTGGAGAAGCCTCTCGACACCGACAGGATTCTCGTGATGCTCCGCAACGTGTTCGACCACCTGAATCTTCGCGAGGAGAATTCACGGCTCAAGAACATCAGCAATTCACCGTACGAGATAGTTGGCGAATCGCCTGTGATGCGCGCAATGGTGGAGAAGATCGAAAAAGTAGGCTCCACCCCGGCGCGCGTTCTCATCACTGGCGAGAACGGCACAGGCAAGGAGCTGGTCGCCCGCGCGCTGCACCGTCATTCAGCGCGTGACGGTAAGCCGTTCGTGGAAGTGAACTGCGCAGCAATACCGCAGGAGCTGATCGAAAGCGAGCTGTTCGGTCACATGAAGGGCTCGTTCACGGGTGCCATTGCCGATCGTGCGGGAAAATTCGAACAGGCCAACAAGGGAACGCTTTTCCTCGACGAGATCGGTGACATGAGCATGAGCGCGCAGGCAAAGGTGCTGCGCGTGCTTCAGGACAATGTCATCACACGTATCGGTGGATCGAAGCCGATCACGGTGGATGTCCGCGTGCTTGCAGCCACCAACAAGAATCTCGAGCAGGAGATTGCCGCAGGAAGATTCCGTGAGGATCTCTATTACAGGTTGAACGTCGTTCCAATTCACGTGGCGCCGCTTCGTGAGCATCGCGATGACATTCCTCAGCTCGTTGAATATTTCGTGTCGGTGCTTTCGGCGCGCGAGGGAATCACCCCGCGGCGTGTCAGCGAATCCGCCCTGGCCAGGCTGATGGAACTCGACTGGCCGGGTAACGTCCGCGAGCTGCGCAACACTGTCGAGCGAATGTTGATCCTTGCGACCGGGCCGGAGCTCAGCGCAAAGGACGTCGACAGGCTTGCCGGAGCACGCGTTGCAGACGACACGGGGCTCGGCAGCCTCACTGCGCTCAAGACTTTCGAGGAGTTCAAGGAAGCGGCAGAGCGCGCTTATCTTCTGAGCAAGCTTCGCGAGTTCGACTGGAACGTCTCGGAGACGGCACGGGCAGTGGAGATGCCACGCTCGAACCTTTACAAGAAAATCGAACGTTACGCGCTGACGCGCGAGCACACCTAGCCAAACACCCCATGAAACAGTTCAACAACTTCATCGCCGGCGCGTGGGTCCGCCCTGATTCCGGCGACTATTTCGAGAATCGCAATCCTGCGGACCGCACAGACCTCATCGGCGCATTCCCGCGTTCCGGGGCGTCAGACGTAAACCGCGCAGTCGAAAGTGCAAAGCGCGGTTTTGACCTCTGGCGGGCGACACCCGCGCCTGCGCGCGGCGATGTGCTGCGCGTGGTCGGTGACCTCATGACGAAACGCAAGGAAGAGATTGCAAACGCCATGACGCGGGAGATGGGCAAGCCCCTCACTGAAACGCGGGGCGACGTGCAGGAAGGGATCGACACGGCGTACTACGCGTCGAGCGAAGGTCGCCGCCTGTTCGGCCATACTGTGCCGAGCGAACTGCGCAACAAGTGGGCGATGAGTTATCGCCGTCCGATAGGTGTTGCCGGCCTGATCTGCCCGTTCAACTTCCCGATGGCAATTCCAACGTGGAAGATGTTCCCGGCGCTGGTTTGCGGAAACTCGGTTGTCTTCAAGCCTGCCGAAGATGTGCCGCATACGGGGACTCTGCTCGTTGAGATTCTTCTCGAGGCCGGTTTGCCGCCCGAAGTGATCCAGCTCGTTCACGGAACGGGCGAGGAGGCTGGCGCCGTTATCGTCGAGCATCCGGACGTGCCGTTGATTTCATTCACCGGATCGACCGAGACTGGCAGCATTGTCGGCGCTACGTGCGGCAGGATGCACAAGCGGCTTTCGCTCGAGATGGGCGGCAAGAACGCGCAGATCGTGATGGACGATGCCGATCTCGAGCTCGCGCTCGATGGCGCCCTGTGGGGCGCTTTCGGAACGACGGGGCAACGCTGCACGGCAACGAGCAGACTGATACTTCAGAGGGGAATTCACGACCGTTTTCTGAGTATGCTTGTGGACAAGGCGAGAGGGCTGAAGCTTGGCGACGGAAGAAAAGAGGGAACCGACGTTGGTCCACTCATCAACGAGGCATCACTCGCCAAGATCGAGCGGTACATAGATATCGGACAGGAAGACGGTGCCGATCTGCTGTGCGGCGGCAGACGTGGCGAAGGAAAGGCGCTCGCTGACGGCAACTTCTTCGAGCCGACTATTTTCGCGAGAGTAGAGCCTGGTACGCGCCTCGAGCAGGAGGAGATTTTTGGACCGGTACTGTCCGTGATTCGCGTTTCGACTGCGGAGGAAGCGTTTGCTGTCAACAATGACGTGAAGTACGGTCTGTCGTCTTCGATATACACGTCGAACGTAAACGTCGCCTTCCGCGCGCTGAACGAGCTGGACAATGGAATCACCTACGTGAATGCGCCGACGATCGGCGCTGAGGCACACCTTCCGTTCGGAGGGGTAAAACAGACCGGAAACGGACATCGCGAGGGTGGCTGGCAGGTTTATGAGTTCTACTCGGAGACCAAGGTGGGTTATGCCGACTTCTCCGGAACTCTTCAGCGAGCGCAGATCGACAACTATCTTGGAACACCCGACTAGTCAGAGGAGAACGTCGAACGGATGCAGGTAAGCGAGGAGCGGCGGGCAAGCGCACTGGTGCTGGCAAACGGAGGTCACAGGGGGAGCCGTCTTTCCTTCCTCTGGGAGTGGCTCCGCTCGGTCGTCATTGCGCTAGCGCTCTTCTTCGTGGTCCGCGCGTTTTTTATTGAGGCGTTCAAGATTCCCACGGGCAGCATGGAAGGCACGCTGCTCGTCGGGGATTTTCTGCTCGTCAACAAGATGGTCTACGGTGCCGAGCTTCCGTTCACGGGCGTAAAGTTGCCGGCGCTGCGCCGTCCTCAGCGCGGCGACGTCATCGTATTCGAGTGGCCGCGTGATCGCACGAAAAATTTCGTGAAGCGGATCGTCGGCATGCCAGGCGATACGCTCGAGATGCGGCACGGTCTGCTCATCAGGAACGGGAAGGCGCAGCAGGAACCGTATGCGCTCCACACGTCGCCGGGAGTCGACGTGACCGACGAAGAGTTCAAGTGGCAGCTCGGCTATCTGCTCGGCGCGAACCAGCCGGTAAGGACGCCTCCCCGTTCACCGCTTGCTGTCGCTCGCCTGGAGGCAAGCACCGGTTATCATCCGACGCGAAACAACTGGGGTCCCCTGGTCGTCTCTCCGGATAACTACTTTGTGCTTGGCGACAACCGGGACAACTCTCTCGACAGCCGTTACTGGGGACTTGTTGCTGACTCACTTGTGCGCGGACAACCTCTTGTTGTCTATTATAGTTACAATCCCGATGGAGCAGTGAAGCTCGACTGGCTGACGCGCGTTCGGTGGAAGCGTTTCGGCGAGATGGTTCAGTGATTCGATCCGGCTCGACACCGCAGTCGAGCCGAGGCACATTACCGCGGTCGTAAGGAAGGAGCAGCAACAGGCATGGCGGTCTCGGTAAATCGCAAGTCGCAGTTCGAGGAAGGCTCGCTTGATCAGTATCTGCGAGACATCAGTGTCTATCCCCTGATAACGCGCGAGGAGGAAGTCACCCTCGCGCAGCGGATACGCAAGAACGACCAGGAAGCACTCGACAAGCTCGTAAGGTCGAATCTCCGGTTCGTCGTTTCAGTCGCCAAGAAATACCAGAATCAGGGCGTGTCGCTTTCCGACCTGATCAACGAGGGCAACCTCGGGCTGATTCGCGCCGCGCACAAGTTTGACGAGACGAAGGGGATCAAGTTCATCTCCTATGCGGTCTGGTGGATTCGCCAGAGTATTCTTCAGGCTCTGGCTGAGCAGTCGAGAATCGTCCGCGTTCCGCTCAACCGGGCCGGCGCGCTTCATCGCATCGGCAAGCGAGCGAGCACACTCCTTCAGGAGCTTGGCCGCCAGCCGACGCACGGTGAGATCGCGGAAGGTCTCGATATCACCGAAGAAGAAGTCGCGAAGACAATGCTGATCTCGCAGGTGCATCTCTCGCTCGACGCACCGATGACGCCGGGCGAAGACAATCGGCTGCTCGACTACCTGCCGGACACGACAAACCGGACGCCTGATGAGCAGACCTTCGAGAAGGCTCTCACTGAAGCGATCGAGGAGTCACTCTCCGGATTGAAGGAGCGGGAGTCGAAGATCCTCAGGCTCTATTTCGGCCTCGACGGCGAAGACCCGATGACACTCGAGGACATCGGCACGCTCCTCGGCATCACGCGGGAGCGAGTCCGCCAGATCAAGGAGAAGGCACTCCTCAAGCTTCGGCATAATTCCCGGCGCCGGGCGCTGGAGTCGTTCCTCGGGTAGAGCGGATCGGTCAAACCCAGGGGTGCGGATCAGGCGGATAACTGCGCGGATTTAACGGATAACCCAGGGTCTGATTGAGATGTCAATCCGGGCGACGACCAAGGGTGCCCGGATAGAACCTTTTTTTGTGGTTCTTAAACCAATAGAAAGGAAGCTTGGCGTCTCGGTTGCGGCACCCTGGAGACGCAACGCCGGCGATCTGCTCGCCCGCAACTGTAGTATCCGTGCAGTTATCCGCGCTGTTATCCGCCCAATCCGCACAGAATGGGTTTCCGCAGTCCCTTCTAATACTAGATTTCACGAATGGCCAGCCAATCCTCCTTCGACGTCACCACTGGGGTCGATCTTCAGGAAGTCGACAACGCGGTCAATCAGGCTCAGAAGGAGATCGCCCAGCGATACGACTTCAAGGGCTCGGTTGCCACTATCGAGTTCAAGCGTGTCGAAGGCACGCTCGATCTTACAGCCGAGAGCGAATACCGCATGGAGGCGCTGTTCGACGTCCTCCAGTCCAAGCTCATAAAGCGCGGCGTCCCGGTTAAGAATCTCGACATCGGCGAGGTCAAGCCTGCGGGCGGTGACAAGTCCATCCGCCAGATCAAGCTCAAGATGGCGCTCGACGGCGAGACCGCAAAGAAGGTAGCAGCCGCCATCAAGGAAGCGAAAATGAAGAAAGTGCAGGCGGCGATTCAGGGCGATCAGGTCCGCGTCACATCGCCATCGAAGGACGAGCTCCAGGAAGCCATGGCTCTGCTTCGCTCGAAGGACTTCGGCGTAGAGCTCAAATTCGGCAACTACCGCTAGCTTGAAAGTCGGCTTCATAACACTCGGCTGCGACAAGAACACAGTCGACACCGAGCGATATCTCGCCGAGCTGTCGGACTATGGCGGTGAGTATACCGCGACGCTTGGCGACGCCGATGTGATCATCGTCAATACCTGCGGCTTCATCGACGCGGCGAAGAAAGAGTCGATCGACGCAATGATCGAAGCCGCTCGTTACAAGACCGACGGATCGTGCCAGGCTGTTGTCGGCGTGGGGTGCATGATCGAGCGGCACAAGCCCGAGCTCATCGAAGCCCTTCCCGAGGTCGACGTATTCCTTGGCGCATCAGAGAGCGGGCGTCTGGCGCAGGAGCTAGCCGAGCGTGGGCTCATCGGCGCTGATCCCGTTGCGATGCATCCCGGAGTGCGACTGTACACGGGTGACCTTCCGCACGTGCGCTACCTCAAGATCAGCGAGGGTTGCGATCACGGGTGTGCGTTCTGTGCGATTCCCCTGATGCGCGGAAAGCACAGGTCTTTCGCGCGCGATGAGATCGTGAGGGAGGCTCAGCTGCTCGAGCTTCAGGGAGCGAGGGAGATCAACCTCGTCGCGCAGGATCTCGCGCATTACGGCCGGGACATCCGCGATGGCGTGAGACTTCCGGAGCTGCTCGAGTCAATCGTTGCCGAGACCGGAATCCCGTGGATCAGGATGCTCTATCTCTATTCGACGGGAATAACGCCGCGATTGCTCGAGGTCGTCGCTCGCGAGGAACGCATCCTTCCATATCTCGATATGCCGATGCAGCATGCATCTGACGCAGTACTTGCACGCATGCGCCGTCCCGAGAGGAAGCGGACCATTCGCGACCGCGTCGCGAGTTTTCGTGATGCGGTCCCCGGAGTCGCGATTCGCACTACATGTATCGTAGGGTTTCCCGGTGAGACTGACCATGACTTCGAGGAGCTTCTTGAGTTCCTCGAAGAAACGAAGTTCGATCGCGTTGGCGCGTTCACATACTCACCGCAGGAAGGGACGCGCGCTGCAGTCATGGACGACGATGTCCCCGATGCGATCAAGCGTGAACGACTGGAGCGGCTTACGGAGCTCCAGCGCGCTATCACGGCAGATCTATATGAGTCACGGATCGGCAGCGTGTCACGTCTGATCGTGGACCGGATTGATGAAACCGGGAGAACTGTCGGCAGGTTGCCGTGGCAGGCAGACGACGTGGATGGTATAACGATCCTCGACGAGCCAGCGATTGTCGGGCAGTTTCTCGACGTGGCGGTGCAGGAGGTCATCGACGATTATGACTTCAGGGCATCGATCGTATCGCGCATCGACCCGGTTTCCGCACCAGTTCCCGCAACCCTCAGCCGGGTTCTCCCGATGGCTGTCACGGTGGGAAGTTACGGCAGGTGAAGGCGTGGCCCGGGAAGTGTAGGTATTCGTATCACCCAGTCGTCATGAAGTCATGAGGATCCCCATGCGTAAAACACTGTTCGTTGCAATCCTTGGAGCCGTCGCCTGCGCTTCAACACTGCCAAGACTCGAAGACATCCCGATGGACGAAGGCGATCAGCCCGTAAGGATCGCGCTTGCAGTGTCTTCGGAGAATGCAAAAATCGGAGGGACTGGCACCTGGCGCATCTACAGCCGCAACAGTGCGAATCTCGTTACGTCGGGTACGTCGGGATCGACAATGACGATTGAGAGGCGCGGAAACCAGCTCGTGGCCGTGAAGCCCGGTGGTTCAGTCACATCGCGGCAGACAGCTCCGCTCCTCGTCCGCGCAACCAGTCCAGGATCTTTCGTAACTTTTAACGGAAAGCGCTATCGCGGCGAGCTGATCATCACGCCGAACAACGGCGGCGTTCTCGTCGTAAACCGGCTCGGTGTCGAATCTTACCTGCGGGGCGTTGTGCCACTGGAGATCGGCGGCGTCGCAAAGCCCGGTGACGAGGCTGCTGTAGAGGCGCAAGCCGTTGCTGCGCGCAGTTACAGCTACATCCGGCTCAATAGTTCGGGCACGCGCGGGTTCGACATGTACTCGTCAGTACAGGACCAGGTCTACGGTGGTGTCGACGCCGAGCAGCCAATGTCGGACGCCGCGGTGGAAGCGACTCGCAACATGGTGCTGCGCTACGCCGGCCGCATAGTCAACACGCCGTATTTTTCGACGTGCGGAGGGCGAACGACTGAAGTGCAGGAAGTCTGGTGGCGCCGTAATAACGAGCCTTACCTCAAGGCTGTGAGTGACCAGATTCCGGGAACAGACAAGCACTACTGCGACATTTCGGGCCGCTTCCGCTGGACAGCAACCTTCAGCGGCGATCAGCTGCAGCAGACCCTGGAGAAATATCTCGGCACTGTGACCCAGGGCTCCGAGCCCGCCGTCTCGGCCAACACAAGTACTCCGCGCTTGTCACTGGGCCGCATTTCCGGCTTTACAGTCAACGGCAGGACTCCGTCGGACCGCGTTGCCTCTGTCTCGATCCAGACCGCTCGCGGTAACTATGTGGTTCGCGGCAACGATGTGAGATTCATCCTCCGCACGCCGAGCGGCAGTCTTCTCAACAGCACATATTTTACTGCCGAGTCGCGCACGAATTCGTCGGGGGCGATCGACCAGTTGACGATACGGGGCGGTGGCTATGGTCACGGCATCGGTATGTGTCAGTTCGGCGCAATCGGGCGCGCTCGTGCCGGGCAGGACTACAAGACGATTCTCACGACCTACTATCAGGGGACTACAGTGGGGCGCATAAGCGGATGACGGTGTGAGCTCTGACATCAGGCTGGGTCTGGTAGGTGCCGGCGCAATCGCGCAGCTCGCGCACCTGCCCGTGCTTTCCCGGATCAAGGGAGCGAGTCTCGTAGCTATCTGCGACAACGATGGTCCGAAGGCAGGAGCGCTCGCCCAGCGCCTTGGTGTCCCCGATATCTTCACCGACTTCGACGAGATGCTCGACTCCGAGGAGCTCGACGCAGTCGTTATCGCAACACCGAATCACCTCCACGAGCCGCACGTACTGCGTGCACTCAAGCAGAAGGTAAATGTCCTTTGCGAACGCCCGCTCTCCCTTACCATCGGTGGAGTCACGCGCATTCTCAAAGCGGCAGAGGCGGCTGACAGAAAGGTCGTCGTCGGCAACAACCATCGCTTCCGGAGCGACGTGCAGCAGCTCAACCGGTTCCTCGAGGGTGGCGAGCTCGGAAGAGTAATCGGGATGCGTGCCGGGCAGTATCAGTTCCGGACGGGGCTGCAGGGATGGCGTCATCGCAAGGCGGAAGCGGGCGGAGGTGCGTTTCTGGAGTATGGCTATCCGCTCCTCGATCTCGCCTTATGGCTCGCTGACTTTCCAGACCCGGTTCGTGTCTCGGCGCACATGGATCGTACATCAGAGCACTCCGTAGAAGACATGATGCTGGTTCACCTCGAGTGCGCAAATGGAATCTCGTTCAGCATCGACGTGTCGTGGGCGTACGTCGGTCAGGAGGAGCGCTGGTGGTTCGAGGTGATCTCATCGCGCGGAAGCGCTCGACTGTCACCGCTCCGGGTCGTTAAGGAGTTGAATGGCCGCCCGACCAACATTTCTCCGACCGGGGCAGCGGCGCGCGAAAGCGTGTTTCTGCAATCGTACCGGGCCGAGATCGCACACTTCATTGCAGTTCTCAACGATGAGGCAGCGTATGATCCTCCGGCCGATCAGCTGAAGGTGATGCGGGTGATGGAGGCTATCTACAAATCCGCTGAAGAGGGTCGAGAGATTCTGCTGTGATCGGCGCGATACTATTCGCCGCACTCCACATCGCGACCGTCCAGTCGCCCGTTCAAGCGGAGATTCCTGATTCGCTGCCCGCGACTTCAGTGGCCGAGGCTCAGGGGGAATCGCACCTCACGATTTATCTCCTGACGATGGGTCCGGGCGACCAGGTCTGGGAAAAATTCGGTCACAATGCGATCTGGATACGCGACGCCGCGACTGGACGTGACATCGTGTATCACTGGGGTCTCTTCGATTTCGCTGACAAGGAATTCATCCCTCGGTTCATTCAGGGCCGGATGCGCTACTCCATGGGGGCGTTCGACATGGAGCAGACCATCGAGGCGTACCGGCAGACAAACCGCACGGTATGGGCGCAGGAGCTCAGCCTCGAGCCGGCGCAAAAGCAGAAGCTTGCCGACTTCGTCGCGTGGAACGCGCAGCCGGCAAATCGCGACTACGACTACGACTATTATCGCGACAACTGTTCAACTCGGGTTCGGGATGCGATCGACACTGCGCTGGGCGGCGCGATCAGAAATGCATCGGCCGAGGTGCCGACCGGGTCAACTTACCGATCGCATACATCGCGACTCACGCAGGACGACGTCGCGGTGTTCAGCGGCACAATGATCGGGCTCGGCCAACCCGTTGACCGGCCGATTTCCGCGTGGGAGGAGATGTTTCTGCCCGTGCGGATGAAAGAGCAGCTCAAGAAGATCCGCGTGATGACACCGTCGGGATCAGAGCCGCTGGTGAAGAACGAGCGCGTAATCTTTCAGGCGACGCGCCCGCCGGAAGAAATATCAGTAGAACGCGGTATCGGTGGGTATCTGGCGGTATCAGCAGTCATTCTTGCGTTGGGTGCCCTGTTGTGGATTCTCCCGATCGGAGGCTGGAGCAGGACCGGTCCGCTCATTCTTGCGACGGTCTGGAGTGCGGTGGCAGGCAAAGCCGGAATACTGCTGGCGTTTCTCTGGGGCTTCACTGATCATCTTTACAGCTATCGCAACGAGAATCTGTTTCAGCTGAATCCCGTCTCTCTTTTACTCGCGATTCTGCTGGTTCGACTGATCTGGAAGCGGAGGAAAGGCTTCGATGCTTCAGCGGGGGCGCGGAAAACCTCATACCGTGTCGCTCTCATAGTTGCCGCTGCGTCGTTCGCCGGGTTCGCACTTCAGGTACTTCCCGGCCTGAACCAGGTCAACGCGGATGTAATTGCACTCGCACTGCCTCTTCATGCCGGCACGCTCGCACTGCTTTTCGCACTTGATCGCCAACCGGGAGAGGCAACCTGAAACTCGCTGTTCTTGGACTGCTCACACTTGCCGGCTGCGCAACCACCATGACGCCTCGAACCGACCTCACGCTGGCGATAGTCAACGCGCGCGTATGGACCGCCAACCCGCGACAGCCATGGGTGTCGGCCGTTGCAATTGGCGGCGACAGGATAATTGCAGTGGGATCCAGCGCGGAAATTTCCAAGCTCGCGCGAGCTACGCCGTCCGCGAGAGTGATCGATGCGGAGGGCGCACTTGTAACGCCAGGCTTCATCGACAGTCACGTTCACTTTGTGGATGGCGGACATCGTCTGGCGTCCGTTCAGCTTCGAGATGCGAAGACGCCGCAGGAGTTCGCTGCGCGCATCAAGGCGTTTGCCGCAACTGTTCCGCCGGGGACATGGATTACCGGCGGCGACTGGGATCACACCCTCTGGGGCGGCGAGCTTCCGCACAAGAGCTGGGTCGACTCCCTCACGCCCGCGCATCCGGTCTGGGTGTCCCGCCTCGATGGACACATGGCACTCGCGAACTCAGTTGCCCTTGCCGCCGGCAAGGTCACGAAAGCGACTCCGGATGTTGATGGCGGGACGATCGTTCGTGATGCGGACGGAGACCCTACGGGAATACTGAAGGACAACGCGCAGTCTTACGTCGGAAGAGTCGAGCCGCCGGCTTCAAACGAGATGGACGATCGCGCGCTTCAGGCCGCGATGAAGTATGTAGCGGAGCAGGGCGTAACGTCCGTGCACGACATGGGCGGGTTCGCCAACCTCGCGACATTCGACCGTGCGCACGCCAGCAAGTCGCTGATCACGCGCGTGTACTCGGTCATCCCGATCGCTCAATGGGAACGCCTTCGGGATCTGGTCGCCCAGCGTGGAAAGGGCGACGAATGGATTCGCATTGGCGGACTCAAGGGGTTCGTCGATGGATCACTCGGGTCTCACACCGCCGCGATGCTCGCGCCGTTTACCGATTCTCCTGCTGATTCCGGGTTCCTCGTCGAAACCGAAAACGACTTGTACTCGTGGACATCCAGCGCCGATAAGGCGGGTCTGCAACTACTCATTCACGCGATCGGCGACAGGGCGATCCGCACGCAGCTGGGAATCTTCGAGCGCGTCGCGAAAGAAAACGGGCCGAAGGACCGCCGGTTCCGCATCGAGCACGCCCAGCACATACACCCTGCCGACATCCCGCAATTCGCGAAGCTTGGTGTGATTCCAAGCATGCAGCCGTATCACGCAATCGATGATGGGCGATGGGCAGAGCGAGTGATCGGCCCCGAGCGGAGCCTGACCACGTATGCATTCAGGTCACTCATCGAGTCCGGGGCGCGGGTCGCGTTCGGAAGCGACTGGTTCGTTGCGCCTCCGACGCCGCTCGAGGGTATCTACGCGGCGGTCACACGTCGCACGCTCGACGACCGGAATCCTGACGGATGGATTCCCGGCGAGAAGGTCACTGTCGAGCAGGCGCTCCGGGCCTACACGATCGATGCCGCATACGCGTCATTCGATGAGGGCATCAAGGGGTCGATCGAGCGCGGAAAGCTCGCTGATATCGTGATGATCGACCGTGACCTCACACAAGTCCCGGGCGCATCGATCCGCGACGCAAGGATCCTCAGGACGATCGTCGGCGGCAGGGTGGTTTTCGAGGCTCCTTCCAGATAAGCTAGATGATGGCAACTTCGAGGTCCTCGAGGGTATGAGGAAGCTCGGACCAACACCACAAAACGGATTTAGCCAATGAATCACCGTCTCCTTCCGGCTGCGATGTCAGCGCTGGTATTTGCGGGAGCACTTGCTGGCAGTGCTGCGAAAGTCAGTGCCCAGTCTGCGCCCGCCTCAAGTGACATCCTGCCCTTCAAGGCGACCGAACGGACCCTCTCGAACGGTCTCAAGGTCATCATCGTCCCAACCGGGTTTCCCAACATCGTCGCGCTTCAGATACCCGTTCAGACGGGATCGCGCAACGAGGTGGAGCCGGGCAAGTCAGGGTTCGCGCACTTCTTCGAGCACATCATGTTCAGGGGGACGAAGACCCAGACTCAGGAAGACATGAGTCGCACTCTTACCAAGGCCGGCGCTCGCGAAAACGCATACACCACAGATGACTTCACGAACTATTACATAACGTTCGCGAAGGAAGACCTTGAAACGATGCTTGCGCTTCAGGCCGACAGGTTCCAGAACCTTCAGTACGCGGAACCCGAATTCAAGACTGAAGCCCGCGCCGTACTCGGCGAATACAACAAGAACTCTGCTAATCCGACGTCAAAGCTGTTCGAGGCGATTCGCGAAGCGTCGTTCTCGAAGCATACGTACTCGCACACCACGATGGGCTTCATCAAGG
>JBBREF010000086.1:0-15219 GCA_038203205.1 Gemmatimonadales bacterium
TGCACGCTGGTGCGAGCACCGATGCGCTCGACATCGACAAGCTTGAGATAAGCTTCGTGGACAAGAGCCGTGGTTCCCAGGGTGGAGTCGCCGTCCCATCTCCGGCGCTGTCGATGCGCGAGGTTCCTGAGTTCGTCGTACACAATCGGGAACAGCGCTTCCCTCGCCGCCGCATCACCCGCAGCTATGTCCGACAGAAGCCGGGTGACAGTTCCAGGGTCGGTGCCCGTTCGATCATCCATCGGAAATGCCGGCGTCCATGATGTGCTGAGCGCTTATCGTTTCAAAGAAGCGTAGGGGTGCCACGAGGTGAAAATCGGAGCCCGACAGAGTCCACGCAATACCGTTGGGCAAGGAATGTCCCATCAATCGGCCGAGTAGCTGACGCCGGGTCTGTGACCGATCTGTGTTATCTGTGTGTCAATGCTGTTTCAGTTCGACTTACGATGGGCTCGAGTGCCATAACACCGCAAAAAAATGACAAACGCTTCCGCCGAGCACGAACAGATGCCACACCGCGTGGCCGTACCTGATTCGCCTGTCGTTCGCGTAGAAGACAATTCCACCAGTATAGAAGAGTCCGCCAGCTACCATCCACGCCAACCCGACCGGGCCAACATTCTCCCATAGCGGCTTGATTCCAACTACGGCGATCCAGCCCATCGCGATGTAAGGCCCGACCGCGAACAGCGGTCTTGTTGAAAAGCCTTTCATGAACTTCATCGCGATCCCCGCGACTGCCATCGTCCAGACTGCGATCAGCAGGGTGTAACCGAACGCTCCACGAAGTGCGCCAAGCGCGAAGGGGGTATAACTGCCGGCAATGAGCACGTAGATCGCCGAGTGGTCGATGACTCGAAGGAGCCGTCGCGCTGGCGAGTTGACGAAGGAATGGTAGAGCGTCGATGCACCAAAAAGCATCACCAGCGAAATGCCGTATATCACCGAGCCGGTGATCTGGAGCGGATCGTTCCGGCTGGCCGCAGCTGCGATGAGCACCGGAAGCGCAGCCACGCTCAGCAACAGTCCCAGGCCATGCGTAACTGCGTTTGCGAGGGCTTCGGTCACATGGCGGTCGGATTCGTCGTGGCGCGCGGTCATCCTCTGAATTTGCCGTGCCCGCGGCAATTGCGGTACCGGTGCAATCATATGCGATGGTCTATTCTCTTCTGGGAGAAGGATCTCGTCTTGAGGTAGAGTTTATTATCATGGATGCACTTACGAATTCGAATCTGCATGCTCGGCATGCTCCTCGGTGGCACCGCTGCAGCACAGGCGACTGATCCAGTAATTGCGCGTATCGATCGCATAGCATCGGACAGCTCGAGCATAGAACGCCTTGCTCATTCACTCCTCGATTCCATCGGTCCCCGGATGTCGGGTACACCGGAGCTGGAACGCGGTAACGACTGGCTCATACGCCGGTATCGCGAATGGGGAATCGATGCGCGCAACGAGCGAACCGGGACATGGAGAGGCTGGCGCCGCGGCTACTCGCACATAGATCTCGTTTTTCCGCGCGTGCGATCCCTCGAGGGTATGATGCTCGCGTACAGCCCGGGCACAGGAAAGCGCGACGTTACCGCGGAGACGGTGATTCTTCCGAAGTTCGCTGACAGTGCAGCGTTTGTCAGATGGCTTCCTGAGGCCCGAGGAAAGTTGATTCTTGTGTCGCCTCCCAAGCCGACCTGTCGCGCGCTCGAGAACTACGTGGACAACGCGACGGAGAAGACCCGGCTTTCGCTTGCGCGCACGCTCGACTCTCTCAATCGCGAATGGACTAACAGAAATGTGCGCGGCACTGGTTATAGCCTTGGATTGGGGACGGGGAGCCTCGGCCTGCGCATGGAGCAGGTCGGAATTGCGGGCATGATTACATCCCGCTCGAGTGACGCATGGGGGACACAAACTGTCTTCGAGACGTATAACACCCGCGCGCCAGCGATAACACTTTCGTGCGAGGACTACGGTCTTGTATACCGTCTCACCGAGTCGGGTGCGAAGCCGCGCATCATGCTCAACCTCGACGCTGAGCTGCTTGGTGAACGACCCGTATTTAACACGATTGCCACGATCCGCGGAGTGGAAAAGCCTGATGAATACGTCGTCCTCTCATCGCATTTTGATACGTGGGACGCCGCATCAGGCGCGACTGACAATGGTACGGGAACGGTGATGATGATGGAGGCGATGCGAATTCTGAAGCAGGTGTATCCGCGGCCGAAGCGCACTATCATCTCCGGGCACTGGGTCGCCGAGGAGCAGGGGTCACACGGTTCGGCGGCATACGCTGAAGATCATCCGGAAGTGCTCAAAGGCATGCAGGTTCTCTTCAATCAGGACAACGGCACCGGGCGGATTCTTGGCATCAGCGGAGCAGGGCTGCCCGACGCGGCTGCCCATCTCACGCAGTGGCTGTCGCAACTGCCTCCTGCGCTCCGCGAGCAGGTTACCTACCGCGGCCCGGGCCGGCCCGCACGCGGTGGAAGTGATGACGCATCATTTGCGTGTCATGGAGTTGCCGCGTTTGGATTGGCGTCGCTCGGATGGAGCTACGGGAACTACACGTGGCATACCAACCGGGACACTTACGACAAGATCGTGTTCGACGATGTAAAATCCAACGCCGCGCTCGTAGCAATGCTTGCGTATCTCGCCTCCGAGGACCCAACGTTCATAAGGCGCGAACGCGTCGCGCCAACGTCAGGCACTGAGTCCCAGCGTGATTGGCCGCAGTGCGAGCCCGCGGGGCGACAGACGATACCGCGATTCTGATCCCGAATACCAAATGACGATTACAAGAAATCTCGCAGGACTGTTGCTCCTCGCCCTTGTCGCGACGGGAGGCTGCGCGAAACGCGCGGCCAAGGAAGTCTCGCCTGCCGAAGCTGCGGCAAACCTCGCGGCAGATGTGGCCCGCCTCTCATCGGCCGGAGACTCGATCGGACTCGGCCGAAGACTGCACGATGGCTGCAGCGACAAGGCCACCCGGCAAAAGTGCCTCGAGTCGCAACTCGTGCCACTCGCGACGGAGGGCAAGGTCAAGCTGGCCATGGGCGCCCTTGCGCAGGTTGCGTCAATTGATTCTGACGTGTTGGCCGATGGCCACGTTTACGCGCACGCGATCGGAATTGCGGCCGGACAGAACGTCAGCGACGTTGCCGGTGCGTTCACTCAATGCTCCGAGTCGTTTCAGTCAGGTTGTTACCACGGCGTCATCCAGGCGTGGTTCGGCAAGCAGAAGAGTGTAGGGCAAAAGGAAGCGAACGAGTTGTGCGAACCATTTCGCGGCGATGAGGGTCAGCGCTGGATCCGTTTCCAGTGCGTGCACGGCATGGGACACGGCCTGACGATGCTTTACAAGCACGACCTCAAGAAGGGAGTGGAGGGGTGTGACCTGCTCTCTGACGACTGGGACCGCGACGCATGCTATGGCGGCGCGTTCATGGAGAACATAGTGAACGTCACCAACCCCCATCATCCGGCGAGCGCTCTCACGCATGAACATTCCACCGCACCCGACACCGCCGACGAGCACGCCGGTCACGACATGGCGGCAATGGGCAACGACGTCAAGCCGTTCAAGGCAGTCGACCCGAGCGACCAGTTGTATCCATGCTCGATACTCGGAGAGAAATACCAGTCGGCTTGTTACGGCATGCAGACGTCGGTTATGCTCTACAATAACGGCGGTGACATGGCCGACGCCGCGAGAGCCTGTGACAAGGCACCCAAATCGATGCGTTCAACCTGTTATGCAAGCCTTGGCCGGGACATAAGCTCGTACGCGAGGCAGGTGCACGCCGAAGCGATCCGCATGTGTTCGCTTGGTAGCGGGAGTCCGTATCAGCCGTGGTGCTTTCAGGGTGTCGTGAAGAATCTCATAGATCTCAACGCTCGATCCTCCGACGGCATTGCGTTCTGCAAGTCAGTGCCGGGAGACGGCAACAAGCAGATCTGTTATGCCGGGGTAGGCGAGCAGATACTCGTGCTGACTCCCGATGTTGAGCAGCGGCGACGCCAGTGCGCGGATTCGGAGCCAGCGCACATCGAGGCATGTCACTACGGCGCGCGAGTCACTACGCAGATCCCGCCCGGATTGGCGAGGGTGTACTCCGCCATAAACTAGTGTCCGTCCTCCAACTACAAAAAAGGAAAAGGGTGGGGTGAGTTGTCACGAGGGTCGTGAGTTTTCTCCTCGCGTACCGTCACGTTTCCGGCGCCCCCGACCGAACGCAACTACACATGGGGGAGGAGGTCTTGGAGGTGCAGGAGGTACCGGAGCAGCCGTTGTCGCGAAGCGAACAGAATCCCGGGTAGATCTGCTTTGTCATTTCTTTGTTCAGCGACGGAAGTCTGTCACTCCGCTGCCGGATACAGTGCTTGTGAAGCCGTGCCGAGCGTTTGGCTGGGACCCGCGACGAGGCGATTCTGTTGTTACCCCAATAGCCGAGGGGGCCGAGTTGCCGCGACAAACTAGGCGACCGGAAGCAAACCTGCTCCAATTCCTCCTGCACCTCCGAAACCTCCTCCCCTGGCGTGCTTGATTTCGCGCTCATGAACGCCGGAAGGTGCAGATTCGTCTCCCTTTCCGTGAAGGCAGGGTTTAGTCTTTTGATCCGCGCTGAGTAAGATCATAACTCAGGACTCTGCCTGGATGCTCAAGACTCAGCTGCGAGTGCTTGCAGCTGAGTCTTGAGTTTCGAGACAAGGTCCGGCGTGTCGAGTTTCAGGTACGGCGTTTTCGCCCAATCTACTTCGTGACTGCAAACCCGTCGACGTGAACGTCGAGATTGTGATTGACGCGGATGCCCGCGACTCCCTTCGTGCCCGAGTGCGCTCCGCCGGCGTCGATCGTCGCGCGAGGTAGTGCCTTCACCTCGGTTCCGTTGACACGGAAGCTCAGGTTGTCGTTGCCGACAACAATCGACAGCGCGTTAGTCGCTTTTCCGTCGGCGTCCATTGCTTTCACGGCTTCATGCGCGGTCCAGTCGACGATCTTGTGAACCGTCGAATCGTCAGCGCGGTGGTTGATCAGATACTTCCCATCCTGCCTGACGACGAAATACAGGTAGCTCTGGTTGGGAGCCTCGAGATTCTGTCCACCGAGAAAGATGCCGTACGCTTCCGGATGCGTTGAAGCCTTAGTCTGGGCAAAGGTGGCACCCACGGAGTAATTCCCACCCTCGACGCTGTTTGCCGGGTTCCAGTATATCGCGGCCGGACCGGCCGTAACGTGAATTCCCCCACCCATCGGGATGAACTTCGCATCGGTAATCTTGCGTCCCTGTGAGGCCGGGCGCGGGTCGAGGCGACCAGTCCAGCCGGGAACTTTTACTCCACCTTCGCTTACGAGCTTGTCAGGGTCGGAACCCTGTGCAGCGACGGATGAGGCGCTCAGTGCAACCAGCGCCGCAGCGACGATCGTTAGTCTCATCTTGCCTCCCTGGGCAGTACGGTTAGTGACGTCAATGATACCACGAATCCCCATTTACGATCCCCTAGCTGGCCGGCGGCGCTGGCAGCGGCCCCGTTAGCCTGACAACGAACGCCTCGAACTCGGCGACCCCGTCAGCCGATCTGCGCTTTTGCGCGTTCAAAAGTGCCACCAATGCGCCGCGCGAAACATCGTATTTCGCCTTTAGCGCCTCCGGGGACTGCTCCATGAGGCCGGCTAGTGCGACGCCAATGCTGCGTTTCTCCTGCAATGAATCCTGGATGACGAGGTGGAGCGGAGGCTTGACCGGAGAAATGAGTATGAGGTTATCGCCACCCGGTGAGACGACGTACGTCGTGACACTCTGCAGCTCTGAATTGTCGAAGGCCGCGACTTCGCGCCACGCCGTGTCGCGACGCGGATCACGCGCATAAACCTTGTTTCCCTTGCCCATGAGGAGTTGGCCGCGCGGCGTCCACGCATGGGCTACCCTCCCGGGCAACGACGGTGCGAGCGTAGTCGCCTCGGCGGCACCCATCTCGAGGCGCCGGATCTCGTTGCTGCCAAGCGAATCGGTGCGTGTGTAGCTGATTGCGCGCTGACCGGGGATGAGCTGCGGCGGCAGGTTCGCCACTGGCCAGTCGCGATCAGTCATCGTCTTCAATTTCGTATCGAAAATGGCAACAGTCGTGCGTGTCTTCGGTCGCACCATTGCGAACGTCGTAGCATCGATGCGAGTGTAGTAGCCGACGGTGTCCGGACCAGGCAGCACGCCATTGAGGGGCGTGCCATTCATGTCGTATATCCACGGGCCCCATTCTGTGAACAGCGTCGCCGGGATCCAGCGAATCACCATGAGCTTGCCGTCCGGCGTGACTGTTGGACTATTCTCCATTTCGGGCGTCGACGTGATTCGCGTTTCAACGCCCGTTGCCAGATCGATACGATAGACGTCGGACTGTGCGTTAGCACTGTCACGCCTGCCGATGAAAAGAATCGATTTGCCATCGGGAGTAAAAGATGGCTGACTGCTCACGCCGCGATCGCCTGTCAGCTTTCGCGGAGCCCCGATCCGGATAGAGCCATCGCTCGCGTAGGTAATCTCGGCTTGATACAGGTTTACGGGCACCAGGTCCTGCGCGCCTGCGACTCCCGCGAATGTTATTGCAGCCAGGAACGGTACGAGTTTGAGCTTGATCATTGATTGACCGGGAACAGCGTTCATGTTGCGGACCGGGCGAGGGCCCGCCCGAGAAACAGGAAGCTGCTGGTGGGACACAGCTCGCGCCAGTGCCTCCGTGCAGGCAACGAATGGGCGAGATTCTTGCCTGAAGTGAAATTTATACTGGCACAGATCCCGGAGGATCAGCGATGCGTTGGACACCAGGAAAGCGCAGTGGAAATCTCGAGGACCGTCGATCCTCAGGCGGCATCGGGAAGGGACTCGGCATTGGCGGTACAGTCGTGATCCTCGCATTGAGCCTCATCACCGGGCGAAACCTTTTCAGCGACCTAGGGGTCGAGCCAGGTGTCGGCGGTGGCGGTGCGCCTATGAGCGCGGCAGACTCTGCGCGCGAGGAGCCGCAGGTCCAGTTCGTTTCATACGTGCTTGACGATGCGCAGAATACGTGGAGCCAGATCATGTCGCAGAACAACGCGCAGTACCAGCCGGCCAAGCTCGTCCTTTTCAGGAACTCGACACAGTCAGGATGCGGGGTAGGGCAGTCAGCGATGGGGCCGTTCTATTGCCCGCTTGACCAGAAGGTCTACATCGATCTCGCGTTTTACGACGACCTGCAGCGGCGCTTTGGTGCAAAGGGCGACTTCGCACAGGCGTACGTGCTGGCACACGAGATCGGACATCACGTTCAGAATCTCACCGGTACCGCCGATGAAGTCAGGCAGGCGCAGCAGCAGAATCCCGGCGGCGCAAACCAGCTATCAGTGAAGATGGAGCTTCAGGCGGATTGTTATGCCGGGATCTGGGCGAATTCGACTCAGGCGCGCGGCAAACTGGAGGATGGTGATGTCGACGAAGCGCTCACGGCAGCAGCGGCCGTTGGTGACGATCGTATTCAGCAGCAGAGTGGGCAGCGCGTCAACGTTGACGGCTTCACGCACGGGTCGGCAGCACAGCGGGCGGAGTGGTTCAGGCGAGGACTGAGCAGTGGTGATCCGCGAGTCTGCGACACGTTCGCGGGGTGATAAACGGCTAGGGAGACAGAGCGCAGGCAGCAGCTTGGCTGCTACAGTTAGCCTGAAGTAGGGAATAGCGTTGACGGAAAGTGGGGCGACGCAAAGTCGAGCTGCGGAGTCACGAGACCACAGTTCCTATTGCCCGCCCTACAATCACGTAGATGAGGGCGGCAATTGCCGCAGATCCAACTGTCGCCGCTAAGAGCTGCAGAAGCGAGAGCGACCAATGCGGCCACGTCTCCGGAGCATGTTGGCGCGTCAACCTGAATCGGTCGACGGTTCCCCATAGTCCGAACATGCCGATGCCGACGAACGGCAGCACGAGTGCGAGTTTATCAGGGAAGGCAGTCGCTACAGCCAATGCTGTTGCGAGACCAACGACCTCGAGTCCCGCGAGGCGTGCGCTGGACGTCCGCCGCGCGAGCAATGCCAGCGCATCGAGCGCACTCGACGAAGTGTCAGACGTCGCTGCGCGCATTCATCGGTGCGGCAACTCTCGCTGCCGACTGTCCCTGTAGCAGGTGCGAGGCGGGACCCTCGGTAAAGATCTTCGTCATGAATCGCTGACCTTCGCCAATTCGCTCTACCTCGATTGCAGTCGCCTCAACGGATTGTTCAACGCGCTGAAGCCTGTCCGACAACTCCTGTGGAAACGTCGTGATGATTTTTGCGCTGCGTCTCCAGATCCGTCGCGCGTACGCGATCGAAATAGGCAGCATCACGAAAACGATCATCATTCCGCCGAGTACCCACGCTTCTTCCGGAGGACCGGTGCGCGGGGGATCCGGAAGTTCAACCGCTGCACCGGGAACCGCTGCGGCGCGAGCGACCTGTGCATCAGCGTCAGCAAGCTGCTTGTCCATCACCACGATTCGTTCGTCGACTGTCTTCAGCCTGGCCTCGAGCCCCGCCTTGTCAGTCGCGTTGATCTCAACATTCGTGAGAGCGTCGGTAATCGACTCCCGTGAATCCTGCAGGCTCTCCATCTGGCGATCGAGCTCACGCCGCGCAGCGCGGAAGGCCTGGTAAACGGCCTGGGGACTGGAGATCGCCACGCCGTCGACTGTGACCTGAGTCGGTGCAAGGACCGGAGCGGTTGGAGCGGTGGCAGGTTGCTGCATCGATTATCCTCCTGGCCGGGCCAGGTTCAACGTGGTCCCAAGAGTAACGATTACGCCCGATTCCGGCGAGAAGGTCTCATAACCTCGCACCGCTTCGATTCGCAGCCAGCGCCGGCGACCTATCCGGAGACCGAGCCTCGCCTCGCCAAGATCTTCCGCTCCCCTGATTTCTGAATGTCCGGTACCGTGTCTCTGCCCGAGTATCGTCACCGACGGCACCAGGAGAAAACGCGGAACCTCGGCGCGAATTGAATAGAGCAATACGTCTTCCTGCTCAAACGCTGGCTCGCGCGTGGTATGAATTCCAAGTCCGAACTCGCCGCTGATGGCAATCATGTTGATTGTCGCAGCGGCACCGATTGTCGTGAAGAAATCGACAGCGTCCCGTTCGAGACCGGTGGTGTTGTCGGTCGTTGGCAATCGCGTTCCAAACCTCAACGCAGCGGTGACGGGACTTTCTTTCCTCGTCAGCCGAACGCTCGTCGAGATCCGATAGTCGCCCGAGTCGTTTCTGTCGCCATCGCTGACACTCTCGACATCAGGATACGGCTCGTCGAAGCGCGACGTCTCCCGAAAGAGCCGTTGCAAAGTTCCGCCTGCTTCGATGACCACGCGACCTGTCTGCCACGCGACTGCGAATGTCCCGAGGTCCCAAAGATCACCGGTGGTTCCCGCAAGTGATGCGCGCTGGTCGAAAAGTCGCGCTGCGCCGATGCGCGCTGATATTGCCGGGCCCCCGCGGATCACGCTCCAGTCAGATTGCTCAAGCGGCCGAAGCTGGGCGTGCGCAACCGCAGGCAACACGCCCGCGAAACACACAAGAGCTTTGCGGACGAGGGTTCTTCTGCATACCGCGACGATGCCAATCATCGCCGGGCAGCTAGCGAACGGCTACTACGTCGACTGTGAAGACGATTACCGCGTTGCCGGGAATCGGCCCGGTACCTCCGGGGCCATATGCGAGACTCGCGGGAATTATCAGCTGCCGGCTCCCGCCGACGCGGATTCCCTGAAGGCCTTCATGCCAACCCTGAATTACGTTGCCGGTGCCGAGTACGAACGGAAACGTACCCGTTGTATTCCTGTTACTGTCGAACTGAAAGCCGCTCGACAGCCACCCGGTGTATTTCACTTCGAGTGTCTGGCCATTCGCCACGACTGCGCCAGTACCAACTGTGATGTCCCGGTAGTACATGCCGTTCTGCGTACGCGTCGACGCCTGCAGGTTTACTGCGAGCGCGGATGCAAATGACGTTTGCTCGATCGGAACAGCAGCACCGGGGCCGGAGCTGTCCAGACACCCGGTGACAACAGCGAGTGCAACAAATAAAACTGCAGTGCGACGAAGCATCGGTCAGAGCCCTTTGGATACGGTTGTCCGAAAGATACTTCGCGCGCTACCTGATGGATGCCTTCTCCAGCGTCTGTTTCGTTCCGTCGCGGTTGATCATGTAAACCACGCCTCCCTGGCCAAAGCCAACGATGGTCCGGTTCTCGGGAATCTGGACACGCTCGACTATTGCGCCTTCCTTATTGATAACGTCGTACACCGGACCACCCGGTATCGGCGCAGTCGGAATTGTCCGTATCCAAAGGTTGCCCTCGGTATCCGGGCGGGTGGAGCCTGAGAAGAAGGGAGGCTTGTAGTCGGGCAGCTCGCTGGCAGGCACATACGAGATGTCGACACCGCCTGGTCCACCTCCGAGTCGCACCTGCTGTGAACCCGAGGGAGGCGGTCCGCCGCCTGCGTCACCCTGCGTTCGGGTGAACACCATTACCTGAGGCGCGCCACCGCCTGGTGCGCCCGCACCGGCTGGCGCAGGTGCCTGACCTGCAACCGGAACCGGGGCATTCGCCCCGAGCCGCGCGCGCGCCGCCTTCACCGAATCAATGAATGCAACCTTGTCTTCCTCCGTCATCCGCTGCCAGTCGAACGGAATCTTCGCAGCGGTGCGCGACGCACCATCGGGCCCCACGTAGTCAACGTGATAGTCGCGGCCGCGCACGAAAGCGAGCGTCCCGTCATTCAGAACGGCCCAGTCGTCCACGACAGGCAAAGGATTGAGCATCGACTGCATGTTGAACCCGCCGCCATCGAGCTGCTTCACTTCCATTTTGACTTTCGGGGTTCTGATATAGCCGAGTGTGTCGAGTTTTCTCGTTGCGAGGTTGACGCTTACGATGAATGCGGAATCCGGTATGTCGGGCATCGGCGGCGGGCCGGTTCGCGCTGCACCCGGCGCCCCCTGGATCTGCACACGCCCGCCTCCACCGAACGCGAACCCGGGCTGCGCGCGATAAATGAGCCGGCCGTTCGGATCGATCGTCGCGTTGCCAACCGGGCTTCCGATTGCACCTGCATCCTGGGCGCGTGGAATTGCCATGACCCGCGCAACCTTGCCGCTGCCGTCGATCACCAGCATCGACACTGACGCTGGGTCGATGAAAACGCTCGAATCGCCCCGGTATGCGATGAGATTACCTGTTCTCCCGCCGTACGCATTCCCGGTATCACTCGTCGAATCTGCCACGATCGTAAAAGTCGAGAGGGAGGCGTCGTAAAGGAGCACGCGACGAGCCCCGACGTCATTCACGAGCACCCTGCCGTCGGGAAGGGCGCGAACTCCAACAATTGTTGGATAGGACTCGCTCGACGTCGCGCTCACAGCACCGATCTGCCTGACCGGCGGGCGCTGCTGTGCACCTGCGACAGTACCGAACCACATGGGAAGCGTCAGCAATATCAGAGTTTTACGGTTCGTCATCGGCCTTGTGTGATAGATGTGAGGGAAGTTTTCAACGAGTGATGATGATTCTTTGTCCGCCACCGCCGCCCATCATGTCAGCACTGATAGTGACAGGGGCACCTCCGCCGAACATTCCACCGCCGGTGAAAGTCGCAGTGCCGGCGCGGATCGAGGCGAGATACCTCGGCTCGAGATAACTCGCGATGAAAGCGGGAAGTTTTCTTCGCTGTTCCGACGTTAGAAGGCCTTTGATATCCGGTGCCAGCTTCGTCAGCAGGTCGATCGTCGCCTTGCGTGCAGTCATGTACTTGTCGTAGGCATCGCCACGATCGTACGCGTCAGGAAGCTCAGCAAACTGTTTCGCAAGCGGTGACCAGATCTGGTCGTTCCTGATAGTATAGAATCGGTTGAGGGTGGCGAGACTATCCGCCTGGGCTCCAGTAAGCTTGAGCGTATCCTGCTGCCGCAGGATTGTTGCGAGCGGATTCGGAAGGCCGGCATTCCCGTACATCGCCTTGAGCATGATCTCCGGTGCCTTCTGGCCATTCGTTCGTCGCCCTCGATCGAGTTGCTGCGTCAAGTTCTGTCTCTCTCTCGTCGGGCCGACGTCGAATCGCATCATCGCGGTGAGCGTGACCGGAATCCTGAATCCCGACGACTGATTGACCGAACCGAATCGCTGGTTGACCTCATAGCGGAAGCGTTGCGTCTGCGGATCGAATCCCCGGACGTACAGCAGCTGCTGATCGGGGAATGACGGCTGGCCCCAACCCTTGAGATTATTCGATCCGTTCAGAAGCAGATCAGCCGCTCCAAGTGGATTCGATACCTGGAACGACAGGGTCGCCCGCTGCGGCATTCTCACTTTCACGGGATTGAATGACACCGACATCGATGCCGATGACGTCCACGGGGACAGACAGCTATTGCGGTCCGCCAGCTTGCCGAGCTGCTTCTCGAGACAGCTCCGCGCCTCGGACGTCGTGTTGTCGAGCAGCGATCTCACTGAGGCTGCAAGCGCGGGGTCCGCATCGGTAAGTGAAGGAATGAATGCCCGATCGTTCTGGTATCCATCACCGTTGACGTCACCCGCAACCATCGGCGTATATGGAGATCCCGCCCGGAACTGGCCGAACCAGTTCACGCGGACAAAGTCGAAGAAGTTGTAACCTACGTTGTACACCACCTGATGCCGTGAGTCGAACGACGAGCGACCCCATTCAACTGCCAGCGGATTGCTGACGGTGCTCGAGAATCCGCGAAACTGCTCGCGCACATTGGAGTAGACGTACGACAGGCTCCAGTTGAGGCTGGTGCTGAACGTCGCCGGGGACAGCCGCAGGCTCATCTGGCGGCTGCGTGACTCGAGGTCAGATGCGAGTTGGGTAACCCGTGTGAACATGTTCGAAGTCCGCGCATCGACTGTCGAAATCGAGCCAGTCGCCGGCACGATGCTGCTCGGCTGCACGTATACCGGGCGTCCCGCCTCAGATGCCAACCCGAATCGCTGAACCGGGTTGAAGTTGAGGTCGATCAAACTCGACTGATTGTAATTCGCCGACCAGGTCCCTTCGATCGTGGCAGAGAAGCGGTTGTTGAGTATCGGACCACTCCACTGAAGGTTCGACCTGACGCTTTTTGGCGCCGCATAATCATCTGCGAAGAGGCTGACGTTTGGCGCCGAGTTGGCGAAGACGCTTCCAGTAGATCCGTCAGCGCATCGAGTCGGGATCGTGGACGCATCCTCGGCGTATGTCGCCCATGCAGGAATCGGCGTTGCGGTCCCGATGCACATCAGCTGTTGAACAGCGGAGGGAAGCCCTGTGTTGTCGAGCGCGGCACCTGCAAGGTTTGTCGAGGGTGTGTTCTGGAACAACCCAAGTCCCCCGCGAACGACAGCGCGTGGTCCGCGTGCTGCTCCCTCGAAGCCAGCGATCTGCGGGGCGCGTCCATAAGACCAGCTGAACCCGGCGCGCGGCGAGACATAGACCCGGTTCGGCATAAGGTCGTTTCGCTGCCCGAAGATCGATTCGATCGCAGGGTTGAGCGCTGGCTCGCCTGAAAATCGATTCGCATCTACACGGACTCCGTATTGAAGCTGGAGTTTGTCAGTCTTCCGCCAGGCATCGCCAAGGGAGAATCCGGCGACAAGCTGACTGACGTCGCGTTCCCGCGCTCCCAGCTGCCTGCTGAATGACGCGGGTCGCTGCGCCTCGAGATCGGCAAGCGAGTTGAACGCGAACGTGCCGAGCATGTTGTTGCTCTGCTCGAGTGTCGATCCGTCGCGGCGAAGCTCTGACGTGAGCTTCAGTCGATGCTTGTTGTTGCCGCTGAACCATGAGAGCTGGTTGAGGAATCCGAGCGTGCTCGACGTCTGCGCGTTGTTGAAGAACTGCCCACCCCCGAATGACAATCCCTGTACGCCACTGGTGCCATCTTCAAGAACCGAGTTCACTCGCACATTTCCGGCGGGCATTTCGAGGAACGGGTTCGACCAGGATTTCGAGGCGCTGTAGCCGAGCGATGTCTCGCTCAGAATACCAATCCCGAAGTACGTGTTCTGGCGCGCCTGCACACCCCCTCTCCAGTTCGTTCGTTCTCCGCTGTAGGCAGGTACTTCGGTCGCAGATCCGCCGGCCGGGTTCTGTCTGCCCCAGCTGCCGTTGAACGAGACATTGATTGCCTGACCGCTCGTCGATGAAGGTGGAGCGAAATCGAGATTTCCGAAGATCGATCCCTGATCGCCGATGCGGTCATCGTTGGATGAACTCGTCGTGAGCGGAATGCGCGCACTGTTCAGTATCGACAGGAGACGTGTTACGGAGTCTGATGAGACGCCGATTGACGCGAGCCCCTGGGTGTTCGTGTTGAGGAGCGTCTGCAGGTCGTTCGACCTGCGTCCCAGTTGATACGACAGGTTGTAGAACGCCTTGTCGAACCGGATTGGACCCGCAACAGTCCCGCCCAGCGAGTAGTTGGAGTATTCCTGTCCGAGTGACCGAGCGGCGCGGTCGGTCCACTGGAGTTGTGGGGCGTCGACGTTGAGGGACATTCCCCGCGTCTTGAAGTTCGATCCTGAGCGCGAACGAAGTGACATCTGCCCGCCGCTGAAACCTCCGCGCGAGACATCGTACGGCGATATCGACATCGAACTCGATACCATCGCGTCGCGCGGAAGGCTGGACCCACCGAACTGCATGCCGTTGAGGGTCGTGTTGTTCTGGTCGGCGCCGAGCCCGAGCACCGAATATCCGTCAGCGCCGCCGTCCTGTCCCGGGACTGACTGAACTCCGGGAAGGGAAGCGGCCATAGCGGCGAGATCACCCATGAGGTTTGCGGGAACCGCGGAGTTGCTCAGCGGCTGCTCGGTTCCGCTGATATCCTGCGGCGCGTCGTTTCGCGCGACCTTCTGGCGTTCTGCTGATACCCGGACCGGGTCCAGGACAGCGCCGACGCGGGAGAGTCGAGTATCAGCGACGAGAATCTCCTCATCTGCCGTTCGCTTTACCTCGAACCTGCGCGCGCCGTAGCCCATTGCCGCGAATGAAACCATGTAGTCACCGTCTCCGCCGGGAAACGTGACGGTGAATCTTCCGTTCCTGTCGGTGCGTGCTGTGCGGCTGACGTTGCCGGAAATCGACGTGACTGTCACTGTCACGTTTTCTATTGCAGCGCTATCCGGGCCGGTGACACGGCCGCGGATTACATCTGCTCCTTG
>JBBREF010000087.1:0-15072 GCA_038203205.1 Gemmatimonadales bacterium
CCTCTTCTTCGTTCGCTTTGGAAGCATCTCCTGCAGCATGTCCGAAAAATTGCCCATCCCTTCGGGCGCGCCCTGCGGCACCATCATGTCGAACATCATCGGTGCCGGCTGAGAAACCTCTATCTCGACTTCGCGATGCTCCAGCTGACCGTCGATCAGCAGCTGCCTGAGCTTGTCGCGAGTGCGCTTGTAGCGCTCCTGTTCGACGTCGAGCTCCGCGGAAACATTGCCACTCGATGATACGAGAAATATCGGGGCTTCGGCCCCCGACTCATCCACAGGCTGCTTCTTGCCGGCCGGCAGCGGAAGCAGGAGATCGAGGAGCCTGTCGTCAACGCGGTCGTGCGCAAGATCTTCGACCTCCGCTTCCCTTTCGGTGCGCACCATGTTGATCGCGCTCTCGACAAGATCGCGCACCATGGATTCCACGTCGCGCCCCACATAACCCACTTCCGTGAACTTCGAGGCTTCGACCTTGATGAACGGCGCACCCGCAAGCTTCGCAAGGCGGCGAGCTATCTCGGTTTTGCCGACGCCGGTCGGCCCGACGAGGATAATGTTGTTTGGTGAGATCTCCTCTCGAATCGCCTCCGGAGTGCGCTGGCGCCGCCAGCGATTCCTGAGCGCTATCGCTACGAGTTTTTTTGCATCCCCCTGCCCGACTATGTAACGATCGAGCTCCGCGACAATGTTTCGAGGAGTGAGATCAGCAAGGCGGGCGAGGGCGTTCTGTGTTCTGGGTGAAGTCACGCTGTTGGCTCTAGGACCGTGATATTCGAGTTTGTGTAAACGCAGATCTGGGACGCGATCTCGAGCCCGCGCTGCACGATGTCCCGAGGTTCGAGCTCAGTGTTCTCGAGCAGTGCCCTCGCTGCTGCAAGTGCGTAGGACCCGCCTGAGCCGATCGCCAGGATCCCGTCATCCGGCTCGATGATGTCGCCGGTTCCGCTCAGGATGAAACCTCGCTCGGAATCGGTGACGGCCAGGAGCGCCTCGAGGCGGCGAAGCACGCGGTCGCTCCGCCAGTCCTTGGCCAGCTCGACGGCCGCGCGTGACAGGTTGCCCGGATGCCGCTCGAGCTTTTCCTCGAATTTCTCGAAGAGGGTGAACGCATCGGCGGCTGCCCCGGCAAACCCGGCCAGCAACTTGCCTCCCCTCAGGGAGCGCACCTTCATGGCGTTCGACTTCATGATGGTGTCGCCGACGGACACCTGCCCGTCACCGCCCAGCGCGACCTTGCCGTTGCGGCGGACGCCGAGAATCGTCGTCGAACGCACACGGGGGAGAGAGGTGTTCATGTGTCAAAACTAACAGGGGCTGCGTCGTGAGGCTGGAGTACATACCTATAGTATTGGGCGTGGTTTTCGCCCTCGTGGCCGCGTTCATTCTTTACGACACATTCAGCCCGGCAGGCGCACCTCCGCTGCGCGAAAGGCGTCGGCGCCAGCGAGCAGAGATAAACATCCCCGGGCAGGTCATGGCCGGCCTCGGCACCGCCTGTCTGTCGGCGGCGCTTTTCGGGGGAGAGGTCTGGCGCTGGACCACAGTCGCGGTAATAGCGGGCACTGTGCTCATCATTCTGGGCGGAATCTTCAATCGCGCTTACCTTCGGGAGATGTTGCTGTTCCGGGGTATTTCCCGCCGCACCGAGGAGAACGAAGTCCCGCCGGTTGCGCCACGAAAGGACGACGAGCCCCGGATGCGAATCAGGTAGCGCTGGTCACGCCTTGACCACCACACGCGACCGAAGCCAGCCGCCCAGCAGCGCACCGGAGATACCGAAAAACGGAAGCGCGTAGACATACCAGATCGGTTCACCAGATTCTGCACGAAGCGTCCCAAGCGCCATTACCAGAATGAGCGCGGCGAGCGCGGCAACATGCACCATCTCGCGCGATGGGGCCATCCTCGCAGTCACCCAGCCGCCAAGCACCGTCCCCATTGCGAGCATGACGAGAGATCCTGCGAAAAATGTCGCGGGTATCGCTTCGATGGGTCCGGTTGCGGCGCCGAAGAGTCCGCCCGGCACGATGAGCTCGGTCGCAGCGGCGGTTCCGGCGACGAAGACAGCCATTACCACGACGAGTCCCGCCACAACGCAAATGATGGATCGCATTACTCAGACCCCCGCATACCATTCATATCCACGATCACTCCAATAACCTCCTGTTCGAGTGGGGAGGAACATGATTCGCGTCAGATACTTCGTGTTCTTGTAGCCGAGCTTGACCGGCGAGTACACTCTGGCTGGCGCGCCATGCGCCGGACCGAGCATGCGTCCATCGAGACCGTAAGCCACCACTGTCTGCGGGTGCATCGCACTCTCGATGTCCCAGCTCTCATGATAACCCGAGTCAAACGACTCGAAGTCGACGTACCGGGCTTCCGGGCGTACACCGGCGAGATTCGCGATGTCGCGCAGTGGAACTCCGGTCCACTGCTCCACGGCCGTCCAGCCTTCAACGCAATAATGGTTTACCCGCTTATGCGAGCGCGGCATGTCCACGAGGTTCTGGAGGGTGAGCTTCATCGGTTTCTCCACCAGACCGCCGATCTCCAGCTTCCACTCGCCGCGCTGACCCGCGTCCCATATCGGGACCGTGCGGGAGATGAAATAGCTGGGCAACGCGTCACCAGCCAGCTTCGCCCCCGCCGGCGGCACATCCATCGATGTGTGCCGGAACAGCATGCGCTCGATGCTCTCATTCTTTCGCTCAGCATAACGGAGCAACCGCTCAGCCGACTTCGGGCCGCGAGAGTCGCACGCCGCGAGAAAAGCGGCGAGAGAAGATCCGGTGATCGAAACAAACTTCCGGCGATCAATCATCTTCCGACTTTTCCTCCACTGCTGACGCGCGGCTATTTCGCCTCGGCAGAAGGTTCCAGAACGGCCGCGCATTCCGGGCCTCGGGTGAATTCTTCTCGTTGTAACCGCCGGTTGTGATTGCCCGCAGTGAATACGGATCGACGGCGAACACCATGAAGACGTGGACGAAACTCAGCACGACGAGCAGCACCATTGAAATGAAGTGCCAGAAGCGGGCCCACACGTAGCCACCGAGCAGGTCAGTGAGGGGGGAAAGCTGAACCGGCTTCCAGATAGCGATGCCTGTCAGCACTGCCATCAGCCCGATCCACGGAAGCACGAAATAGACACCCCGCTGGAGCGCGTTGTGTTTTCCCTGTCGCGGATGATCCTTCCGCAGGAACAGGTAGAACTTGAGCATCGCGACAGCGTCGCGAAAGAAGCCCCGTCGCGGAACGATGTCCCGCCACTCACCATGCAGGTATACAAATCCGAGATAGACGAGGCCGTTCACCACGAGGACCCACATCATGGCAAAGTGCCACTGTCTCGCCCCGGCGAGCCATCCGCCGAATGTCAGGTCGGCCGGGAAACGCTGCCCTTCCCAGGGATAGCAGCAGAATGTCTCGCCTCGACGCGCAAATCGCGGATACGCGTTGAATATCCGCAGCCCGCTGCCCACCATGATGGTAAGAGCGATTGCATTGATCCAGTGAGTGACTCTTACGACCCAGTGGTGCCTCGGTCGCGCCATGTCAGTCGCCTCGGGGGTGAGACTTGCGGTGCACTTCCTTCAAGCGCTCAACGCTGGTGTGAGTGTAGATCTGCGTCGTTGAAATGGAAGCGTGGCCCAACAGCTCCTGGACTGCCCTCAGATCCGCGCCCGCATCGAGCAGGTGGGTAGCAAAGGTATGCCTCAGGGAATGGGTGGATAGACCCGCATCCTCATCGATGGTGTCGAGGAATCTGGTCACTGCCTTCTGGATCGCGCTGAGCGATATGCGCTTACCGCGATTGGAGAGAAAGAATGCAATCCTGTCGGCGCCGGCGACGCCCTGGCGGATCAGGTCATCCCGCTTCGACTCATAGTTTCTCAGAGCGAGCGCCGCGTGATCGCCAACGGGGATGATGCGTTCCTTTTTTCCCTTCCCGCGAACCTTTACCTGCTGCGAAAGGAGGTCGATGTCGGCTCGATTGATCCCCCGAAGTTCCGAAAGACGCATCCCTGTCGAATAGAACAACTCGAGCATGGCGTTGTTCCTGACGTCGGTAAAACGCCCCTCCTCTGCGTGGAGCGCGGCGCTCTGAAAGAGCAGGTCGATCTGCGCGCGATCGAGGTAACCCGGCAGGTATTTCTCCAGCTTGGGACTGCTCACGCCCCGCGCGGGATTCGCATCGACGATCTCGTTGCGATTCATCCAGGAGTAAAAGCTCCTGACGGCTGACAGGGCGCGGGCAATTGAACGCTTGCCGAGTTTTTTTCGATGCAGATGGGCAAGAAAGCCGCGGAGCGCCAGCCGGTCTATTCCCTGCCAGGTCCACTCACTTGCGCCATAATAATCCGCCAGATAATCCGTGACCTCATCGAGGTCGCGCCGGT
This sequence comes from Gemmatimonadales bacterium, assembly GCA_038203205.1. Classification (GTDB taxonomy): domain Bacteria; phylum Gemmatimonadota; class Gemmatimonadetes; order Gemmatimonadales; family Gemmatimonadaceae; genus UBA4720. Next base: position 4,407 of record JBBREF010000087.1, read on the forward strand.
ACGCCTTGAGTGTGTGGGGCGAGAGATCGCGCTCTTTCTCGAGGTGGAGAATGAAGTCGCTGACCTCGCCCTGGCCGCTCATCAGGAGGAAATCGTCGCGGCGACCGGAAGAAGCGCATTTTCGCGCGCCCAGTCGCTCATGGCTAAAAGCGCCCGATTGGCAAACCGCTCGCGTTTCAGCTTCTTGTCGCGCACGGGCTCAGCGAGATCGTCAAGAAGCCCGAAGTTCGCATTCATCGGCTGAAAATGTTTCGGCTCAGCCTCGCGCAGGTAGCGATAGAGCGCTCCAAGCATCGTGTCCACTGGTGGCAACACGGGATTCAGTCGCGACAGCATTCTGGACAAGTTGATTCCAGCCAGCAAGCCAGTCGCCGCACTCTCCGTGTAACCTTCGACTCCGGTGATCTGACCGGCGAACAGAACTGTCTGGTCATCGCGGGCCGAGAGATGATTTGTCAGTGCGGCCGGAGAATTCAGGTAGGAGTTTCGATGAATCGAGCCGTAGCGTAAAAACTCGGCGTCAGCGAGTCCGGGAATCAGACGCAGCACGCGCTGCTGTTCCGGAATGCGGAGTCTCGTCTGAAATCCTACGACGTTCCACATGTTGCCATTACGGTCTTCCCGGCGAAGTTGTACGACTGCCCACGGCCGCCGGCCAGTTCGCGGATCGGTAAGGCCAACCGGCTTCATCGGCCCGAAACGCAGCGTGTCGCTCCCGCGTGCGGCGGACACTTCCACAGGCATGCATCCCTCGAAGTAAGGAACTTCGTCGAACTCGTGGCCGTGGAACTGATCAGCAGATGTGAGCGCCTGAATGAACGTCTCATACTCTTCGCGGTTCATCGGGCAATTGAGGTACGCACCTTCTTCCGCCGCGTTTTCCATCGTCTCCCGGCCATATCGGGATGCCGTGAATGCAATGGACTCGTCGATCGACTCGCGGGAGACAATCGGCGCGATCGCATCGTAGAACGCGAGTGCGTTGACGCCAAGGCGGGCACGCATGGCGTCGGCGAGTGCATCCGAAGTGAGAGGCCCTGTCGCAACGACACACGGGCCTTCGATCGTCGACACTTCCTCGCGGCAAATCTCGATCAACGGATGAGACTCGATCCGGCGGGTAACTGCTGTGGCAAACACGTCGCGATCAACGGCGAGTGCACTCCCCGCCTGCACGCGCGCCTCATCGGCGCACTCGAGTATCATTGAACCGAGCGAACGCATCTCGGCCTTGAGAAGGCCATGAGCGTTCGTGACTTCGGTGCTCTTGAACGTGTTCGAGCAGACGAGCTCTGCAAGCTTGTCGGTGTGGTGCGCGGGAGTCGTCCTCACCGGACGCATCTCGAACAAACGCACCTTATGCCCACGCTCGGCCAGTTGCCATGCGGCCTCAGAACCTGCGAGGCCGCCGCCGACCACCGTTACGAATTGTGTCACGTTACCCCCGGCGCGAATGTCGCGGTCAGGCGACCACGGCTTCGGAAAGGACTTCCGCCACGTCCCATTCGTTCGCGCAGCTGATGCAGCGGCGGTATTCGCCGCGCGTCTTGTTCGATTTCGTTTCGGCGCCCGCATAACCACACTCGGGGCAGACTTCAGGGACCGGCTTGTCCCAGATGACGAAATCGCACGCAGGATAATTCGCGCAACCGTAGAAGGCCTTGCCGCGTTTCTTGGAACGGCGAACAGCGATGTCGCCGCCATCCTTCGGGCACTTGACCCCCGTCGGCATAGACCGCGTTCCCCGGCATTTGGGGAACTTGCTGCACCCAAGGAATTCGCCGGAACGACCCTGTCTGATGACCATGGGTTCGCCGCATTCGTGGCAGAGTTGGTCGGTCATCACTGCTGCCTTCCGCTCGCCGCGCAAAGGCCGCGTGTACTTGCATTCCTTCGGGTGATTCTCACAGGCAACGAAGGGCCCGAAGAATCCGCCTCGCGGGACAAGCCGCCCTCCATCAACGGGACACCTTTCTGTCTCGAGAACAGACAGATCGTGAGCTTCGCCGATGAGGGCTTCGATATCAGCGTCCTTGAGCGCAGTCGCAAACGGCCCGTAGAAGTCGCCGAGCATTGTTCGCCAGTTGATGTCGCCTTCCTCAACCTTGTCGAGATCGGTTTCCATGTGCGAGGTGAACTGGACGTTGAAGACGTCAGGGAACGACTTCACCATCACACGCTCAACCTGATCGCCAAGCTCGGTCGGGAAAAAGCGCCGCTGCTCGAGTTGCGCATATCTGCGGTCGACAAGCGTGCTGATGATCGAAGCGTATGTCGAAGGCCGGCCGATGCCGAGCCGCTCGAGCTCCTTGACCAGGCTTGCTTCCGAGTATCGCGGTGGCGGCTCCGTAAAATGCTGCGACGGCGTGATCGCCTTCACCGGAATATTCTCGCCGACCTCCATCTGCGGCAGCGGCTGCTCATCTTCGAGCGCCTTACCGCGGCCGTCTCCCTGCTCGCGCGTTTCGCGATACACTTTCTGGTATCCGTCGAACTTCATCACGCTGCCTGTCGACCTGAACAGATACGGCAGGGACGCCCCAGACTGCTGAGCGCCAAGATCGAAGTCGACAGTCGTGGTATCGAAGCGCGCGGGAGCCATCTGCGACGCGATGAATCGCTGCCAGATCAGCTGATACAGCTTGAGCTGATCGGGTTTGAGATACTTTGCGATGTGCTCGGGCCGGCGCGTTGGATCGGTCGGACGGATTGCTTCGTGCGCTTCCTGCGCGTTCTTCGACTTTCCGTCTCCATATAGCTGCACCGATGACGACTGATACTCTTCGCCGTACATGAGCTTCACGTAGTCACGCGCCTGCACCGCACTCAATTCGGACACCCGGGTGGAATCGGTACGCATATAGGTAATGAGACCGACGGCTCCTTCGGGTCCTATCTCGACACCCTCATATAGATCCTGAGCGAGTCGCATGGTGCGTTTCGACCCGAAGCTCAATTTTTTTGCAGCTTCCTGCTGGAGCGTACTGGTTGTAAACGGCGGAGCGGAATTCTTGCGCCGCTCTCGCCGTTTCACATCGGTGATTCCGAAGGAGCGAACGCCTGACAGGTCAGAAAGAATCTTCGTAGCCGTCGCTTCGTCGGGAATCGACGCCTTCTTGCTGTCGATGTGATGCAGCTTTGCCGTGAACTCCTGCCCGGTTTTTTCGAGCAGCGCTTCGACCGTCCAGTATTCGACGGGATTGAAGGCCTTGATCTCCCGTTCGCGTTCAACGAGAAGTCGCAGCGCGACCGTCTGAACGCGGCCTGCTGAGATTCCCTTCTTTACCGTTTTCCAGAGAACAGGGCTGGCCTTGTATCCGACGAGCCTGTCGAGAACCCGGCGTGCCTGCTGTGCGTCCACTTTCCGCTCGTCGATCTCCCCGGCCTTTGCAATCGCAGCGTGCACCGCATCGCGCGTTATCTCATGAAAGAGAACGCGCTTGATCGGCGCTCCGTTCTTGCGCCGGACCTGACTGGCGACGTGCCAGGCGATCGCCTCGCCTTCGCGGTCAGGATCGGTTGCCAGCAGGATCTCCTTCGAATCTTTTGCAGCATGCTTGAGGTCGGCGAGAGTTTTTTCCTTGCCGGGAATCGTGACGTACTCCGGCTCGAATCCGTTCTCTATGTCGATGCCGATCTTCTTTTCAGGAAGATCCCGCACGTGCCCGATAGTCGCCCTCACCCGGTAGCCGCGGCCGAGGTATTTCCCGATCGTCTTTGCCTTTGCTGGCGACTCGACGATTACGAGCGAGGTCGTTCCTGGCTCCGGGGGCGGCCCTTCGTCTATTGGATCTGATTTTTTCGCGCGTGGCTTTGCGACCTTCTTGGCGGTGGTCTTCCTGGCGGCCGCCTTCTTCGCTGCGGACTTCTTTACGGTGGCCATCAGCTAATGCACTGGCTGATTGTCGCCCGAGCCGCCGGTATCCTCGAGGCCGGAGCCCTCGAGCATGCCTCGGAGGTCTTCCAGTGCGATGCGACCGTCAATCTGCATCAGGGCCCGCTCGATAATGTGCTCGAGCTCAACGGGGTTGATTGCTCCCGATCCGCTCAGGGAGAGAAGGTGGCCCCATGCTTCAGGGGCAAATCGGCCCCTTTCGTGGGGCCCCATGACCCGGAACGTCATCGGGAGGGGTAAACGGTCATCCATTCGCGTAACCTATTTGTGGTCAAAGAGGGGGGCAAGCTTGACTATTATGGTATCAGAGTGAGGCCGCATACTGGTGCACCATCTCGATAAGTTCTTTTCTGTCAACGACTTCAGTATCGATAGTGTGGTCGGCCTGCTCGTAAAGCGGCCTGCGTTCAGCCTCAATTCGTTCAAGCATTCCCAGCGGATCCGGCACCTGCAGAAGGGGCCGAGGCACCCGGGCTACCGCCAATCTCTGAATAAGGAGGCTTGGTGTCGCTCTAAGGTATATGATACGCCCCGTCTGACGCAAAAGTGCCACTGAGTCAGTGTTGGTCACCCACCCTCCACCTGCTGACATCATCGTTCTGCTGCAGGTAACAAGCTCTTTTGTAAGCTCCTGCTCGAGGGAGCGAAAATGGGGTTCCCCGTGCCGAGCGAAGATCTCCTGGACTGATGCATGCGCCCGGCGTTCGATCTCGGTATCAAAGTCGATGAACGGCCAACCGAGGACCTTTGCTGCAGCGCGCCCGATGGTGGTCTTTCCGCATCCGGGCAGCCCGACCAGAATCAGGTTCGGCTTCAACGAGATATCTGGGCCAGGTACCCATCGAAATTCCGCTTCATTTCCCCGAGCGAATCTCCGCCAAACTTCTCGATCATTGCCTGCGCAATGACAAAGGCAAGCATTGCCTCAGCGATCACACCCATCGCGGGGACAGCAGTGACATCACTTCGCTCCGCAACTGCTGAAGCCGCCTCACCGGTTTTCATTTCGACAGTTGCAAGTGGCCGCATGAGCGTGCTGATCGGCTTCATCGCAACGCGCACAACAAGTGGCTCGCCATTTGTGATGCCGCCCTCCAATCCACCGGCGCGATTCGTCATGCGCATGAGGTTCGCGCTCGTCAGATTTTCACCGCCACCGTGAATCTCATCGTGCACTTCCGAGCCCCGGCGACGCGCTGCATCGAATCCAATCCCGATTCCCACACCTTTCACAGCGTGAATCGACATCATCGCAGCCGCGATCCTGCCGTCGAGCTTGCGATCCCACGAAACGTGAGAGCCAAGTCCAATCGGCAACCCGCGACACACGACCTCGCAAACACCGCCGAGCGTGTCGCCTTCCCGCTTCACTTTGTCGATCAGAGCGATCATCTCCGACTCTGCAGATTTGTCGAGCGTTCGGAGCGGTGACTGGTCGGCAGCTGTGTTCAGGTCAGGCGGAAGCTCGCCCGGCATTTCAGCGATGATGCCGCCAAGCTCGATGACGTGGCTCCCCAACGAGATGCCGAAATCTGCGAGAAGCTTTCGGCATATCGATCCGGCGGCGACACGAGCAGTCGTCTCGCGAGCGGATGCGCGCTCGAGGATATCGCGCGCATCCGCCCGATCGTATTTGAGCATGCCCGCGAGATCGGCGTGACCTGGCCGCGGGCGCGTAACTGCCCGCCTGCGAGGATCGGCTCCCGGCGCGTCGGCGTCCGGATCCATGATGTCGCGCCAGTTGTCCCAGTCGCGGTTCCGGACGAGCATCGCCACCGGCGATCCTATGGTGAACCCGGCCCTTACACCCGATAGCAGCTCGACCGAATCCCGCTCGATCTGCATGCGGCGACCGCGGCCGTGCCCCTGCTGTCTTCTCGCCAGTTGCGAGTCGATGTCGTCGCGCGACAGGGCCAAGCCTGCCGGCACGCCCTCGAGGATGGAAACGAGAGCGGGTCCGTGCGATTCGCCGGCAGTTGTGAATCGGAGCATCGTGCTCTCCAAAAAAGCGAGCCCGGCAGTCAGCCGGGCTCGCGTAAAACTTTTGTCTTCCGCGATGCCGCTAGAAGCAGCCCGTGGTAAACGTATCTGGCAGTGTGACGATCACAACCCCACCCTTGGTCGCACCGACGAGGACTATTTGTCCAGTCCCGGGTCGAAGAGCAGCCTTGATCGGGCCGATGATTGGCTCACGAATCGGAACCGTGCCGACTCTCTGGTAGCAGTAGCTGTCGAAGATCTCGATTTGTGGCTCGGCCGAAGCGGCGAACACCAGGCGTGTCGAAAGCGGGAAGGAATTCTGCCCTGTGTTCAGCGGATGGAAGTCGAGACCGCCGTTTGCCTGTGTCGTGCTGAGAATGCCCTGAAGTCTCAGCTGAACGTTCAGCAGGTAGGTCGAGTCGGCACGAATTCCGGAGAGTGAGCCGTCGAAATTCATGGCGACGCCCTGCACCTTCGCAAACGCGTTCGCTACGAAGTCACCAACATCAGCGGCTTGTGAGAGTCCGCGATCGACCACCGGGAACTCGAGCGTCGCGATCGAGTTGTCAGGCATCCGCGCTGTTCCTTCGAGGCCGCGGTTCACGTCGAACGTCATCGCCCGCGTACCTTGCGCCGGACCGCCTTCACCGAATACGGCGCGAGTGAAGTTGCCGGAGTTGCGGACAAACGTCGTGTCGCGGAAGGCAAGCTTCTCCGGATCGACGGTAACTGAGAAGTTCCAATCCGGCCTGCTTGAAGATACAGCAACCTGTTGCGCCGGCACCAGCACAACCGGGTCACCCGTCAAACCATCGTAGCGGATAATTTCGAGTGTGTCAGACGACTGGGCGGCCTGGCCCATCGCCTGCTCGAAGAAGAAGTGTGACAGTCCGCGGGTCAGGTTCTCCCACCGCAGAGTTCCGTTGTTTTTTGTAAACGGCTCCGACTGACCGGGTGTTGGTGTCGTCGAGTACGTCAGTACGACTTCACCGCACTCGAATCCCGTTCCCGTGCAGGTCGTACCTATGAACTGTGGACGATCTGAGAAGTCGTATCGTGTTCGCTCCTGAACCACGAATCCCGCAGCACTGCGCTTCGAAGTCACTGTGAACACAACGATGTTCGGCAAGGCGTAGCGATAGACTTCACGTCCGCTTCCCGCACCGTTGAGGTTGACATAGCTGATGTCGGTGCCGCCCGAGTTTGCAACCAGGAGCGTATCACCCACTGTTCCACCGCGGTTGCGGGGCCATGCAGCGATTCCCCACGGCCTCGATCCAACGATGATCGGCGTCTTGAACGTCGAATCAGTCAAACTGAAAACCTCCAGCTGGTTGCGCTGGATGTTGGTGAGGTACAGTCTGTCGGTGCGCGGATGATAGAGCGCATCGGCGACCGTTCCGCCCGCCGGAAGCGGCTTGGTCGAGCCAGCCACCACCAGCACAGTGTCGATCCTGTCGGCACCACCCGCGAGCTTCGCATAGGCACGCACTCCGTTGGAGTTACGTGCGAAGGCCTGCACGTAGACCGTCGTCGGGAAGCTTGTATACGGGAGCTTCATGTTGAACGTTTTGATCTGCGACGTGATGTTCCCGTTTGATGTCGCCGAATCGCGCGCATCGATCGGACCGCCAAGGGTGCGGCGAACTTCATAACCGAACGCCGTGATGCCTGTCTGATCCGTTGCCTCGACGTGAATTGTGTCGTTAACCTCGATTCTCCGCGTGTGACTGAAGGTCACCACCGGTGTCGAGTTAATTGCCGTCGCCGGCTGGACATTCAATAGTGTGATCGGTCCAATCGTCCGTTGACCCAGCGAGTCGATGAGGAAGGGCGCGACCTGGAGTGGTCCAATCGGCGCATTCGCAGGAATAGCGAGCGTATCGAGCGTGGAGATCGAGTCTGGAAGCGGACTCGAGAACGTCGCTGAATCTGCGAGCTCGAAGCTGCCGGTGGTGCGGAATCCGAGTGATCTCACCTTGACCGCGGAACGGCCGCTCAGTGACAAAACAATCGACTTGCCGACGACTGCGATCGTCGCGTTTGCCGGGCTGTTGATCTTTACCTCGGCTGGCGGGACATCGCCTACAGTAAGGTTGAGCGTGTCAGTCAGTGACTTGTTCGATGCGCCGTCGAGCGCGAACGATGTCACGATGACGGGAGTTCCCTTTGGCGTGCTGCGAGGAACCGAAATGCTGAACGGCACGACGGCATTGGTGCTTGCCGACGTGAAAGTAGTGTCATAGTCGAACGTGGCACCACCGCGTACGTTCACCTTGATCGACTTGATGCCGAGGTTGTCTTTCACCTCGACCTGGAAGGCTACTAATGTGTCCAGCGTCGTGCCGCCCTTGGCAAGCGTAACCGTAGGAGGCGTCTTGTCAGTGAGATCGCCGCCAGGTCCTGTAGTCGAGTCAGTGCAGCCGACGGCGACGATCGCCGCGGCTGTAACCAGACCCTTGAGAGTGAGCAGTCGCATCGAAGTATCTACCTTCTGTTTGCGGGAGGAGCCGCCGGTGTCGCGCGGGCGGTCAGCGTGCGCTCGCCCTCGTCGATGATGTGCGGTGTGACGAGTATGAGCAGGTCTCGCTTGATTTCACTTGTTCGCGTCACGCCAAAGAGCCTTCCGATGATTGGCAGGTCGACAAGGAGCGGGATGCCCGACTTCGAGCTGGTCACCTGCGTGACCGTGAGGCCGCCGATTACCGCGGTTTCACCGTCAGCGACGAGGAGCTGATTGTCAGCGCGCTGCTTGCCGAAGATGAATCCAACATCTGAAGACGCGAGCTGCGCATCTGAATTTTCTGCATGCAGATCCATGAGGATCATGCGGTTGTTGGTGATGTGCGGCGTTACGCTCAGGATGATTCCGACTTCCTTGAGCTGAACAGTTGCTCGCGGAATGTTTACACCTGCTGCTCCACCGGCACCGCCCTGCTGTCCGCCGACATCGAGAACACGAATCGGAATTTCCTGACCAACCAGAATCTCCGCTCGGCGATTGTCGAGAGTCACGATACTGGGCTCAGCCTGCAGGTCGGCCAGGCGGACTTCCTGAAGTGCATCGAGGAAGCTGGTAAGCTGGAATTTTCCAAGCGCAGCCGAGAAGACCAGCTTGAGCGCAGGGTTTACAACGCGCGCGTTGGCGTTCGCGATTGCAGAAAGCGCGTTGCCGCCCAGGAGGACGCGGTCACCTACCACCCCCGTGCCACCGCCGAATGAATCCGGCACACCGTCGCCGTTGGAGTCAACCGGCTTGAGAGTTGTCGGATCGATCCGCTGAACGAGCTGGCTGAAGTACTGATCGTTGCCGGTTCCGAGATCGTATGAAAGCCCGAGCTCCTCGATGTCGGTACGATTCACGAAGATGATCTTGGCCTTGATGGCAACCTGCGGGGTGCGCACGTCGAGGTTCCGGACGTACGACACCATCTCTGGCATACGTGAGGGTGTTTCGGTGATGATGAGCGTGTTCGTTGAAGTGTCTGCGGCTACGGCACCCCGAACGAAGCAGTTCGTCTGCGCGTTCTGCTGAGACTGTTGCGCCGATGTGCCCGCCGTGCAGTCACGCGTGAGCAGCGACTGGAGCGTCGATGCAAGCGCGCCCGCCTTCGCATAGTTGATGGCGATCATCTGCGTAACAAGCGGTTCCGATGCCTGCTTAGAAGCAATGTTGCCATAACTGTCGACGGTGATGATCCCGGAGACTGGATCTTCCGATGCGGCAAGACCCTGGCCCTGGAGAATGGCGCGGAGCGCGACATCCCACGGTTGATTCTTGATTTCGGCTGTGATCGTTCCGCTCACGTCCTTGCCGACAACGATTGTGCGGCCGGAGAATGACGCGAAAGCAGCGATGACGTCGCGAATGTCGGCGTCCTGATAGGTGACTGTGATCCGCGGCTGGTCGGACGCAACAGATGCTTTCGTCAGCTTGTAGGCTGGCTCGCCTGACGGTGCGTCGGCGTGCGATACCGTTCTCGATGAGATATTTGCGTTCGGCGTGAGCGACGGGTAATCCTCCGCCCGAAGCTCTGCTTCACGGGGCGCCGGAGCCCGCACCGCGGGAACGTCTGTGCTCTTGTCAGCGACAGCGTATCGCGATGCCAGCTCAGGCGAGGAGTGCCATGCGCTGAAGTTCGCGGCGCCGCCAGCGACGGTCACGCGTACCTCTCCATCCTTGCGCACTACTTCATATGAATGTGCGGCGTCGAGCTCGATCACCACACGAACCGTCGTCGGACTGAACTGCGCAGCGCGAACGTTGGTCACGCCACCGCGAGCCTGCCTGTCGTAGCGCGGTGCCATGCTGAGCACCGCACCCTTCAGGTCGACTACGACGCGATGGGGTGCCTCGAGCGCAAAGTCATCGACGTCAACGGACGCATCGACCCCGATCACGATCTCGGCGCGACCGGCCGCCGGTAGAACGCTGACCGACTTCACGGACGGCGCGTTAAACGTTTCATGGCCGGCCACCGGGCTCACTACGAGCACGAGGGCGGCGCATGCCGCCAGGAACTGCCTCATTGCGTCCTCACTTTGGTTGAATCCGACATAGCCAGCGTTTCCTGTCTGCTGTACCCGAACTCTTCGATTCCAAAGACAACCTTCTTCTCGTGAATCGAAGCGACTCTCATGCGGCCGATTACCTGGCCGACCTTCACCCTGTACTGTTCCTTGTTCGACATGTCGCGCAGAATAGCGACAGAGTTGCGACCTGCCGGATCGAAACCGATGGCAACGAGCTTCAGGTCAGTCAGCAATGGACGAAGCTCTTCGGTATTCATC
>JBBREF010000088.1:0-15065 GCA_038203205.1 Gemmatimonadales bacterium
GACAAGCCCGGCGATATTTCGATGGTGCATCGATATGCGGGCTGTACTGCCAGTTTCGTGGTTCCAAACGCCCAGGCATTTGTTCCTCCGATTTGAACACCAGGCCGATGCTTGTCTCCTTCCAACGTATGGCTACACTGAACCAAGAAGCTTCCTCAGTTCAGGTTAATGACTAAAGCGAACTAAGAATCTCGGCTAGTTCAGTTTAACTGCTAAACTGAACTACGCAAGGCGTCTAGTGCAGCTTGTTTGATAGTGCCCGTGGTCGGTGACCCGCCGTGCCCGTGTGAGGCGCGCTGTAACCTCGCCGCACTGGGCCGGTGCCGACGATCTCAGGTGCGCTTTAGCCTCGCCAGGAAGCGGCGGATCCGCGCGGCGTTCGCGCCGGCGTCGCCTCCGCCGACTCGCGACAGTGACCTTACGTCGACGCGCGAGCCACCGTCGGCCGGGGTCACGCGGATCACCACGTCGTCATAGAACCCGAACCACCGCGTTCGGTCGGTTGCCTCCACGCGACCCGCCGCGGTGTCGACGGCAGCGATCGTCCATCCGAGATTGCGTGCCGTGGCAGCCGCACGTGCGATGGCTTGGACAGGCGCGATCGGCAGCACCACGGGTCCGAGGTCGGGGTAGCCCGCGCGCTGCTGTGTCGCGATTTCGGGCCCGCCGTAATCGACCGGATTCCGGGCGCCGGGACGCTCGCGCAGCGCCACGAACTCCGGCGGATTGTCGGTGTCCGTGGTGATATCATGGATGGGCGGGACGGAACGTGCGGTGCGTCGGGAGTGCCATGGCACCGCGACGACACCGAGGGCAATGGCGGACAGCGCCGCCGCCGTGATGAGCGCGCGGCGCCGCCCGGCATCGCGGCGAAGGAGAGCCGCGACGGCTGTGAGCACTACGGCCGCAAGCGTCCCGTAAGCGCCCCACTTTAGGATCGCGAAGCCCGTCCGAAAGTGCCACCACCCCCACCTGCTGCCGAGCCCTGCCAAGGCAATGGCGAGGAGCGCGACGAGGAGTCCCACCGTCGCAACCATGAAGAGACGTTGCCCGAATGAACGAGGAGGCGGCGAGGTGGCGGGCTGTGTCATGATGTCAGTGTATTGAAATGCTTCAGGAGCAGGAGGTCGCTGGTTCAAATCCGGTCGCCCCGACTTGTTAACCCACTGCCCCACCGACGTTTGCGCGGTGGGGTTTTGTGCATCCCTGAAGAAGGCTCGTGGGATGTCTCTATCGTTCGACGATTATGAGGTAGCGCGAATCTCGCCAGAACAGCTTGGGATCATTGATGACGAGTTTCCCGCTAAGCCGATGCAGCGCCGCGCCGGCGGCGCCGCCGGCGTTCTGGCTGGTAATGACCCTGTAAGTCGCGGACGGCTTGGGTAATTCAATCACTGTGTCGGCGCTCATTCTCAGCGGCTTGAAGAGCTCATGCTTGAAGGGAAGATTCGCAGTGATCGTCGACCCTATTCCAACAAGGCCGCCACGTTTGCGAATAACCCCCTGGCGAGTCAGATCTTTTGCAGAGCCGACGGCCACGAAAACGCTTTCCTGCTCCTCGACCTTTTCGGTCAGCGCCGCCTGTAGACTTACAGCGGTATTTGCGTTCGCCTGGCTGACTTGCGAAAGTGAATCGTACTGAAGCCCCATTCGCACTATCTCGGTTCTTTGTCGATCGGAGATGTTGGTGAGCTGGGAGAGAGTCGCTTTAAGAGCCGATATGTCGGCCAGTCTCGACTGATTGGAAGCACCAAGTTTTCGCGCCTCGCTTTCCAGTTGCTCGATACGTTTTCCCATTGAATCGAGTGACTGGCGCAACGCGCGCGCTTGACGCAATACGTCCCGGCGCCTTTGCCGTTCGTCGACTACGTCCCCAGGTTTACCTGACCGCTGACTCGAGGCGCGCAGCACGCTGTCCAACTCGTTCACCATGCTCGCGTATTCTGCCACGGCGGTTCCGAGGTTATCCCGATCCATGATGAGAGCAGCCTGGGAGTCCGGTGGTTGTTTTTCAACCTCTGCCGATTTTTTGTCTGCCGAACTGCACCCGAGAGAAAGTCCCAGAGTTATCACTGCCACCGTGGTCAATCGCAACAATTGGAGTCCCAGTTAGGGTGTCGAGTTTCAATGCAATGCGCACTACGATAGTAGTCCGCGATTCAGGAAGCTACCGTTTCCCGGTCTCAGGTTTTTTATTTTCGTGGCTTGAACGGGCGCTCCTCGTCCTCGCGTCCACGAGCGCGATTTCAACCGGATCACCATTCAGATCCGCGTGCCTGAGCTCAATTCGATCGGAAAGATCCCGCTCCGCAACCGTACGCGCAGCCTTGCTGAGCATCGGCTTCGAATTGTCATATCCGACCAGGCGCGCGGAACGTTCGAGCGCCTGCGCAAGCTGTATCAATGTCGTCGCGGTGGAGCAACCGAGATCGAACACATGCGTTCCGGGCAGCCAGAAAGTGCTGGCTATCTCGACAATCATGCGCTGCTGCTCGATGTAGAACGGCACGCTCCTCTGCAACATGTCGTCGAACACCTCCGCGACCGACGCGTCGAACGCGAAATCGCCGACAGGCGCTCCTGGCGTGTGAAAAATGTTGTCGGTATTCATTCGATCCTGCCAACAAGTCGCCGGACAGGCCATACCGACAGCCGTCCAATGTGGAGTTTCAGTCGCCGTCAGAAGAGTATGCGACTGCCCGAGGAGGCTTTGCAATGGGCGCGGCAGGTACGTGAGCTCGTTTTAGGCTCCTCCGGCCGATCGATTCCTCCTCCTTCCGAGACCTAGAACACAGGGTGCGTTTGGTTGTAGTTGGTTAGTGTATTGACCTGCTTGAGCAGGCGGTCGATGGTTCAAATCCGCCTTACGTAGTTGCACATGACAGTGGACAGCACACTCTTCCGAATTGACGCGATATAGCTGACGGTATCGAGGTCGCCGTAGCTCGTTAGAACCCGACCCCCTACGACAGCCATGAATCCGGTCGAGGGAAGCGTTTTGAGCTTCGTGCGCACACAGTCCAATCCGTTGTGGGACCATCCAGCCGAGCGGGTGTCGGCGACCGAATCCCAGGGTGGTGCCCGGAAATACGAAAACTGCGGGCACCGTCGCGCGGCTTGAGCGAGTGCTTGGAGGCGAACAAGCGAAAGCAGATGCAAGGGCGAGGACGACGAACGCCCCACCTGCGAGTGGTAGATCGCCTAATCTCGCCGAGCCTCACGATCGACCTGACCTAAGGCATCGAGCACAAGCACAACTTCTGGATCTGACTCGGCGTGTGGCCGCACGTGTACGACCGTTCGCCCGTCAGGGTGGACGTGATAGTCATCATACAGCGGCGGCGCGAAAGAACTGAGCACCTGCCGCCTGCGGATTACGCGTACTCCGCTGCTCGTGTCGAGTCGCGCGGACATCAAGCGATCGCCGGACGAATAGTAGAGCTCGTTGTCCTTCGGACCCCAGCTCGGGTCGCGTCCGCCATCCTCCGAAATGAGCCAGCGTTCGCGGGCGACTGGAAAGCTTGTGACGTAGACCTGGAAGCGTCCGTCCTCCCTCTCGTAATATGCCAGCCATCTTCCGTCGGGAGACAACCTGCCGCCCCAAATTGAACGGGGCCCAACGATCACACGAGTTTGTCCGTCCGTGAGCGCGAGGAGCGACGACTCCTTCCTGCCATCGATCTGGCCATAAACGAGCGTCCGGGCATCGGGCGTCCAGCCAACCAGCCAGTGAAAGGCTTTCACCGTTCGCAGCAGCTGCGCGTCCCCTCTCCCGTCCGCCCGTTTCGTGTAAATCCCCTGGTTGTCGCCCAGCTTTGAATAAGTGATGCTCTCTCCATCTGGCGTCCACACCGGAGCTCTGCCGCCATCGAACGTCAGTCGTGACGCTTCATTGTTGCGCAGGTCGTGGATCCAGATGTCCATTCGATCGCTATTTGTACTGCCCGTCGCTACTGCCACTCGAAAGCCGTCAGGAGAAAATCGCGGATTCTGGAATGCCATCGGTTCCGTCAAGACCGGGCGTTCCGTACCGCCCTCGGCGACAAGTACGAGGTCATGTGTCGTGGCACCGGCCAGATATGCAACGGTACCTCCCCGCGAGACCGCGTAGTGCGAGACGTAGCCTCTGTCGCCGGCGGCGCCGTCGATGAGCGGTTCGGCCGCACCGGTGATCTCCAGACGCGATCGATCGAATGGCGCTGTGAGGATCACGATGCCTCGAGAGAAGATCACCCGGCCACTCGCGTATCGAGGCGACTGTCCGGTCACGAGGTCGCTCCGGCGACCGCTTGCAATGTCCAATGCGTGAATGCGGGAGCCCGACTGGAAGAGAACAGTCCGTCCATCCGGAAGGATTTCGGGATGCTCATGACTTCCATCGCCCGGAGCGAGTGTTGTCAGGGGCGTGACGTTACCGCCAGTAACGCTGGTCACATATAACGGTCCACCGATGCCCGCGGCAAAGATGATCCTGCCATCCGGACCCCAGCTTGCGCCGGAAAGGAAATTTTCGCCCTCGACAGGAGCGACATCGACAGCGGCACCCCCTTCGATCGGAATCCTTCGAATCTTTCCGCCAGCGAAGAATCCAATCCATGCTCCGTCAGGTGAGAAGAACGGACTCGAGCCGCCCTCGGTTCCTGCGATTGGCGTCGCGTCAAGGCGATCGAGCGGACGCTTGTAGAGCCGTTGGCCGTTCACACTCGAACCCGCAATGATGAGCGTGCGGCCGTCGGGGGAAAGTGCGACTGACGACGAGTTGTAACCAGGACCGCGTGTTATCCTCGCGTCGGCCGGCAGTACGACCGCCATTCGTACGAGAGAGGAGCGCGGTGAAGCGTCGCGAGCGGTCAACTGTCTCGTCGCGAACACCGCCATCAGCGCCAGCGCTGCCCCCGCCACGATCCACAGCGGCCGCTCCCATCGCTGTGAGCGGGGTTTGGCGTCGAGACGTTCGGTGGCGGAGTAGGTCGTTCCGCGCTCTCGCAGCCCCTCCGCGAACTGCGCGACTGTTGGAAATCTGTCGCCGGGGACAGGCGAAAGAGCTTTATGAATGGCTTCCCCCACGGACTGTGGGACGCTGTCGCGCAGCAACGTTACACCCGCCTCGCGGTGGTCGATCTTCCGGGCAGTAATTGCATGGATCGATGGTCCACTGAATGGCGGTTCGCCGGCAAGCATCTCGTACACGACGCACGCCAGCGAGTACTCGTCGCTGCGACCGTCCAGCTCCTGATCGCCAGTCGCCTGCTCGGGGCTCATGTATGTCGGGGTGCCGATTGCGATGCCCGAATGCGTCAGCCGGTCGCCACCGGCAGCAGTAACCGCGCGTGCGATCCCGAAGTCCGCGACGAGGGCGGCATCACCCGACAGCAGAATGTTCTCGGGCTTGATGTCACGGTGCACGATACCCTGGCTGTGCGCGAATGCGAGCGCTCCCGCAACCTGCTTTGCGATCTCGAGAGCGTGGTCGACAGGGAGGTGTTTGTCTCGATTCATTCGCTGGCGCAATGATTCGCCCTCTACAAACGGCATTGCGTAGAACAGCAGTCCGTCAGCGGCGCCAGAATCGAAGAGCGGAAGTATGTGGGGGTGGATCAGCCGCGCGGCGATCTCGATCTCGCGGAGGAAGCGCTCGTGGCCAAGCGCCTGCGCCAGATCTGGCGAGAGCACTTTGAGGGCGACGCGCCGTCCGTGTCGCAGGTCCCGCGCGGCGTAAACGATTGCCATTCCACCACGACCGACTTCCCCTTCGACGGCGTAACGGCCAGCCAGCAGGTCCTGGAGCCGATCCTCAAGTTCACTCATATAACGTCAATCGGGTGGCGAGGGGAAAAGAGCCCCACTGCAAGTCGCAATGGGGCTTTTTTCGCCTATCGATGTCTCCGACGATGGGGACTCATCCCGATATTCGTTTAGGGGCAAACAGCGGGGGCGTCCATATCGATCCGCAGCTGAGAAACCTGCGTCCCGGGAGGAGCCAGAAATACCGTAACGTCCCTGGCGGGAGCACCGCTTAGGTTTCGCCCGATGTGGCCGTGGTCGCCGGAGTCGAGGTAGCCTTGACCGGCACTCACCACAACCGGCGTGCAGGGATCATTTGCTTCGAAGAAGGTGATCGTCCCCTCGATCACCTGAATGAAGACTGGTCCTGGGTGTTTGTGCCAGCCTGTGTACGCGCCAGGGGCGTAGGCAAAGCTACGGACAAGCATTTCGAGGCCACCCTTCGCCTTCACCTCGACGTGCCAGTCTTTTGTGACGCGCTTCACCTTGTCGAGGTTCAGGAAGGTTGCCTGACCGACAAAGGTAGGCGTTGATCCAGACCCAGCCGTGTGCCGCGGGGCATCCGGTGGTGCGGTCGGCGTCACGGGTTTCTCCGCGCCGTCACAGGCTGAAACTGCCAGCACAGCGATGGCGAACAGGACAGTTGCGGACACAGTGCGAGTTGAGTCATGAAAAATTCGTTTCACCGGCATGGTAGTCTCCTGTATTCGTTGAGAAGTCTGCTTATCGCAACACGTCAGCACTCCTACTGTCTCGATGGCTGGTCCCGCCATATGTTCAGATTACCCGATGCGGGCGAGTTACGACTTCTATTGGTATTGACGAGAAGTCGAGCCGAAACCCGACACGGCCTTTGCTCTTTCGGAGGACAATGCCGAGTCCAGCCTGCGTTCGCAGCGTGCGAGCGTTTCGAGGATGACAGGAGATGTTGTCGCTGCCTTGCGAAGCGGGAGCCGCGAGTCACTCGACCAACTGGTACCTGTCCTGTATGCCGAGCTGCGTGTGATCGCTCACCGCAAACTTGCCGGCCAGCCGCCGGGTGGAACTCTGGATACGTCGGCGCTCGTTCACGAAGCTTATCTGAAGGTCGTTAACCAGTCTGGCGCGGGAGCCTCTGATCGGTCACACATCCTCGCGCTGACATCGCTCGCGATGCGGCATGTGCTGGTGGACCGTGCGAGAGCGCAGGCAACTCTCAAACGCGGCGAGATGATCGGGCGCATAACTCTTGATGAAGAGCATATCGCCGTTGATGAACAGCCCGAAGCCCTGCTCCGGCTGGACGACGCCATGGTGGAGCTCGCTGAGCTGGAACCACGCCTCGCGCGGGTGGTCGAGTGCCGGTTTTTCGGCGGCCTTACCGAGGAGGAGATCGCCGAAGCGCTTGGTGTCACGGTTCGCACCGTGCAGCGTGACTGGGCGAAAGCGCGCATGCTGCTGCGACGATCTCTCGCGTCGTGAGCCATTCTCCCTGCTGCAATTTCGGTGTCTTCGCCACTGTCCCCTGACGATTGGCGGCGCCTCGAGCCCTTGCTCGACGCCGCGCTTGACGGCGGCCTACTCAGGCGTCAAGCAATCCTCGATGACTTGAGCGGCGGCGATCCCGCTCGACGGACAGAGCTGGAGGAAATGATCGCAGACTGTGAGCGACCATATCCCTTGCTGGAAGAAACCGCCGCCGGCCGGTTCGGGGCACTATTCCAGGACCTCGAACCAGTGCCTGCTTTCCTGACGGAGCGCTATCAAGTCGTCCGTGAGGCGGGACGTGGCGGAATGGCAATCGTGTACCTCGCGCGCGACCTGAAGCACGGCCGCGATGTCGCTGTCAAGGTCGTGCGACCCGAGCTCGCAGCGTCGTTGGGTCGAGCGCGTTTTCTCCGTGAGATCGAGATTGCTGCGCGACTCCGACACCCGCATATCGTTCCTCTATACGACTCCGGTCAAGTAGCCGCCGGACATCCCGGTCTGGAGCAAGACGAACCGGAAGCAATCGGCGCACTCTACTATGTCATGCCGTACGAGCCCGGACACTCGCTGAGAGAAAGGCTTGCGCGCGACGGACCGCTGGCCATCGCTGATGCGGTGATGATAGTTCGCGACGTTTGCGATGCACTCGCGCACGCACACTCCCACGGGATCATTCACCGCGACATAAAGCCTGACAACATTCTGCTCTCCGGCCGACATGCGATGGTAGCCGATTTTGGCGTAGCGCAAGCGGTGACTGAGGCAACGCCCCAAGCGAATGCGGGGACAATGTCGACAGCCCTTGGCACTCCTGGCTACATGGCACCCGAGCAGGTGAAAGGTGACTCGAAGATCGATCACCGTGCCGACATCTACGCGGTGGGCGTGCTCGCGTACGAGCTGCTGGCGGGACGGCCTCCATTCGGCGGTGAAGCGGCGTCCTTGTCCGGACACCGGAGTGACGTTCCCCTGGCGATTGTGGCGTTCATCACGAAGTGCCTCGAGAAACAACCGGGGGATCGCTGGCAGAGCGCCGAGGAAATGCTCGACCACCTTGAACACGTGCTCCGCGGGAATCCGAAACCCGGTCCGTCCATTCGGCGTGTCGGTTACTCGATCGTCGGGGGCCTGCTGGCGCTCGCGGCTGTGGCCGGTATTCTCCTTACGCGCAACCGCCCTACGACATCTGCGCTCGAGCTCGGTCTCGCGCGCCAACTCACATCTGAGCCTGGGCTGGAGGTTCAGCCATCGATGTCACCCGACGGAAAGCAGGTAGCCTACGCGGCGGGGCACTCGCTGCATATGCGCATCTACGTGCGATCAGTCGCCGATGGAACAACGACCAAGCTCATTGCCGACACAACCGAGAGCCAGTCGATGCCTCGCTGGTCGCCGGATGGGAAAAGGATTCTCTTCCTGTCCAATGGTGCGGTGTTCAGCGCTCCAGCCTCTGGCGGCGCGGCACGCCAGGAAATCCCGAGCTCACCTGGCGGCGCGGTTAACTCGGCAACGTGGTCACCAGCCGCTAGCGAGATCGCTTATGTGCGAGGAGACTCGCTGTTCGTATCGACGCTCGGGACCGGCGAGTCGCGCGCGATTGCGAGTGGCGATGAGCTCCATTCGTGCAGCTGGGCCCCGGACGGTGCGCGACTGGCCTGCGTATCGGGCAACCACTACTACGTCACGGTAGGGACAGTCTTCGGGGTGGGACCGATGTTCGGCAATCTCGCGCCTAGCCGAATCGTTCTCATCCCTGCAGAAGGGGGCGCTGCTGTCAGCATCACGGATGGAGCCTCACTGCATCAGAGCCCGGCGTGGTCGCGAGATGGAAAGACGCTGTACTTCGTATCAAACCGGCAGGGCCCGAGAGATGTTTACGCCATCAAAGTTGCAGGGATGACTCCATCCGACGGGGATCCGATTCGCATAACAACAGGAATGGGCGCACACTCCATCGAGTTCTCGGCCGATGGAGCTCGGGTGGTTTATGCCGCGTATTCCAGCAACGCCAACGTCTGGGCGATGTCCATTCCTGAAAACCCGCCTGCCTCTCAAACCGATGCCGTAGCCGTGACATCAGGAAACCAGACGGTCGAGGGCGTACGTGTTTCGCCCGACGGAAAGTGGGTCATTTACGACTCAGACCTGAGGGGCAACTCCGACGTATATCGCGTGCCGGTTACGGGTGGAACGCCGGAGCGGCTAACGAGTGGGCCACTCGACGAGTTTCGCGGAGCCGTCTCCCCTGGGGGGAATGAGCTGACCTACCACTCATTCCATCGAGGCTCGCGAAACATGTTCCTGGTTCCATTAGGGGGAGGACCAGTACAGCAGATCACCTCGTCGAACGGCCATCTGTCGATGGCCAACTGGTCACCTGACGGCAATGCTTTGATCCTTTTCGATATGGTCACCAGCGACGTCCTGTTGATGCGACGTGATGCGAAGCGCCGTTGGGGTATGCCCCGCACCATCGCGCGGGACGGTTGGCGCCCGGAATGGTCACCGGATGGCCGCACTGTAGCGTTCGTTTCGCCTGCGGACGGACGCATTGGTGTCGCACCGGCGGATTCCGGCACGCAGCGCGATCTATACGTCCCGGGCCCGGGTGATCCCTTAGCCGAGCTGGCCGTGTTCGCGCCGGATGGGCGCAGGCTCTTCTTCAAAAGCCACGACGCGCGCGGCCGTGCATCGTTCTGGTCCATGCCACTCGCGGGGGGAAGGCCGCAGCTTCTCGTCCGCTTTGACGATCCCGCTCGCGCATCGAACCGCTTCGAGTTTGCAAGCGACGGGAAGCGATTCTATTTCACTGTTGAAGACCGGCAGAGCGACATCTGGATTGCAGAAGTCGCTCGCCCAGATTGAGCCGTGCGGGCGGCGCTGAACACCCCCCACATCAACCGTCGTCCGACGTTAGCGCACGACTGGATACTTGAGGCCGAGTTGATCGAGATAAGTCGGATACTTCCTTGAATCGTAGTAGTACTTGCTCATCTGCGGACGAAACTGCGCCATGATGTCCGCATTTATCCAGAGCGCGGGCACATCAGTAGGGGCGAAAAACGGGACGTACTTCACATCCTTGGTCTGAACCGTCCGGAAGTAGTCCCACGCGTCCGTGACAATCTGCGGCGTAAGCAGAATGTCGAGCATCGTCATTGCCTGAACTTTTGCGCCGGCAACAACTCCCTTGTGCGCAACAGGAGTAGCCATCGAGATGGCATTCGCCCAGTTGTGGCCCGGAAGCCGTGGGATGTTCGAAGGGAAGCGAAGGTTGATCGTCGGGACGTTCCAGCTGACATCGCCGATATCATCGGAGCCTCCACCCGTGCGGGTCGATTCGTTTGCCGGACCGCTCAGTCTTGGCGCTCTCACTGATAATCCACTGTCGGCGACATTGAGCTCACGCTGGATACTTTTTGCCATTGCCTGATCATTCGCGTCCCACACCGGCATGCCCACTTTGAGCATGTTCGCATATGCAACTTCGGCGACCGGCCGCGAAAAGTGCGCGCTCCAGCCCGAGCCAACCATCATCACGGTATCAACCTTCGTGTCCGTCATCGCGGCCGCTCCTGCGGCCATCCTTTTTGCCGCCTCGAACATCGCAAGCGTACGCGGATGATCGCGCTCCCGGAAGTAAAACCAGATGCTCGCCGCACTCGGCACGACATTTGGCTGGTCTCCGCCATCGGTGATGACGTAGTGCGAGCGCTGCGCAAGCTGCATGTGCTCCCGCTTCATCTCCCAGCCCTGTGCCATGAGCATCACTGCGTCGAGCGCGCTTTTTCCGGCCCACGGCTGGCCGGCGGCGTGAGCGCTTGAGCCAGCGAACTTGAAGATGGCAGAGATGAGCGCGTTGTTCGAGGACTGCCCCCATTGCACGCCGAGTGTGTTGTCAACATGCGTGAAAAGCGTGATATCGACATCCTTGAACACGCCGGCGCGAACAAGAAACGCCTTGCCGGCCATCAGTTCTTCCGCAACGCCGGGCCATAGCACCAGCGTACCCGGGAGTTTCTCGCGCTGCATGATATTCTTGACGACTATGGCAGCAGCGATGTTGAGAGGCATGCCAGCGTTGTGTCCCTCTCCATGACCCGGCGCACCGGCAAGGATGGGATCGCCAAACCCGGTTCCGGGCTTCTGGCTTGCTTTTGGAATTCCGTCAATGTCCGAGCCGAGCGAGATGACAGGCTTGCCGGAGCCCCACGTTGCGACGAATGCAGTCGGCATTCCGGCTACGCCGCGCTGGACTTTAAAGCCGTTCTGCTCGAGGACGCCTGTGAGATATTTTGATGTCTCGACCTCCTGGAAGCCGAGTTCGCCGTATGAGAAGACCTGATCCACCATCTGTTGTATCAGTTTCGCGCGCGCATCGATCTGCCGGACAGCTTCGGATTTGAGAGAATCGAGGCGGGCTGATGATTGATACTGGTATTTTATCGAGTCTGCCGCGTCGTCAGCGCTACGCTGCGCGCTCAACGTGGAGGGAAGCGACAAAACTGCGGATGCTACAAACGCCGCGAGCAACTGGTTGACGATCCTGCGATTGGGCATCACGCGTTCTCCATGGTATTGACGATAGGATTTGTTCAAAGTTAGCGATTCTGCATGATGCTTGAACCGCTGGCCATGAGCGACGCGTCGCCAGGTGTGATTATTCCGCGGCCGTGGAGAGCACGGCCGGTGAG
This sequence comes from Gemmatimonadales bacterium, assembly GCA_038203205.1. Taxonomy (GTDB): domain Bacteria; phylum Gemmatimonadota; class Gemmatimonadetes; order Gemmatimonadales; family Gemmatimonadaceae; genus UBA4720. The sequence continues at coordinate 11,946 of JBBREF010000088.1, forward strand.
AAGACCGCGTACTACATGATCACGCGGGATTGACACCGCGCCGACCGGCCTGCCGGGTCAGGTCGGGAAAAAGACCCGCTCAGAGCAAACGATTCGCAACTCAACGTGCGTGGCGGCGACCGGAGCCGCCGCCACGCTGCCCGTCAACCTTGACGCATGATCAAGGCTTTACCTGAACGTTGCCTTGCTCGTTGTTGAACTGCGGAGGAATGAAATCGCTGGCGCAATGCAACGGCGCCAGCGCCGCGTTAAAGAAGATCAGCGGCGACGCAAAGTCCGGCGTCACCTGCCCTTCGCCGTTGTCAGTCACCGTCCAGATATTGTGCGACTGGTTGGGATTGATCTGCCGCGGAATGCCGTTGACCACGACGCTCGTAAGCTGCCCGGTGATCCTCGCCTTGTTGCCCGTGATGCCCATGCAGATCACATCCCCCTTGAACTCCTGCACGACTCCCGTGACGGTGATCAGCGTAAAGTCGTACCGCCCCTTCGCCGCGAATGGCGTAGGAGAGTTGCTTGTGCTGAGCGCCACGAACGAGTACTCCTCGGTCGCGATGTTGCTGAAGAAGCCTGTGCCAAGCGTAAGCTTGACGTGACCAGATGCACGAGCACCGGTCGCTGCCTGCGGGGCCGTGGACGCCTGCTGCGTAGACGCGTTCCCTGATCCGAGGACGAGGTCGGCTGGTCCGTCCATCGTGACTGACCCGCGAAGGTCGGCCAGCGATTCGTTGAAAACTGGTCGCGCACCTGGTGCAGTCAGCGTGGGGTTTGTGGTGCTGTCAGCGCACGCTGCCAGCGCGGCGCACAGGGCGATGACACTTGAACGAGATACCTTCGACATGTTTGTTCTCCGTTGTGTGTAATTGAATTGCATAGACGTGTTCGATGTACCGTCTCTTCCCGAGGCGGTGCACGCGCGGGATACATGACCACTTGTCCTGCTGACCCCGTTACTTGGTGACGGGTGTCTGGCAGCTTCCGGCAGCGTGGTTCGCGCGGGCGCCTGAGTCGGTCACGACGAGTGTGACAGTGAGAGCCACCGGCTCGGGCACTTCACGCGCAGCGACGGCTGCCGTGGCGCGGTAGGTTCCCGCTGGCAGACCGGCGGCGTCGATGCAGAGTGTGCCAACGGTCGCGAGCTCGTCGGGCGCGACGGACGAGTGACGCGACTGCAGTACAAGCCAAGCGGCGCCGTGCGTTGAATCCGCGTAAACGAGCCGCATCAGGCGCACATCGGTGAACCGCGCGCTTCCGCCGTTGTGAACGCGTAATGGTTGGGCGGGCGGAGGCGTCTCGCCCGATGCGACGAACTGGAAGCGACTTGCCGCGAGATGCAGCGGCGTATCGGAAGCGTTGCCGGCCTGCGCCTCGGCCAGGGACGCGGACGTTACTAGTGTGAGGAGCGCAAAGGGATAGCGGAACTGCGGCATGACGAACACCGGGGATGAAGGAGCCGCATGTTACGCCATGGTGATCCCGTGGGCATGGTGCAGTGACCCATCATCCCGAGCGCTCAACGCGGGTGCGGCGAGTGGAAACTCCACTTGGAATCGGGCGCCCTGCCCTGGAGCGTCGCATACCGACCAGCGGCCGCCGAGCTCTGCAACCAGTTGCCGCACTACGCTCAGGCCCAGACCCGTGCCCGGCGGTGCGTTATGTGATTCGCCGAGCCGCACGAACGGCTGCCAAATCCTGTCGCGGTCGGCGCGAGGCACGCCCGGCCCTTCGTCGTCTACACTCACTCGGAGGAACCCGTCCGCGCCGTCCTCCGGTGACCGCATAACGTCGACCGTGACGGTCACCGTCTGACCTTCGGGACCAAACTTCAGTGCGTTCTCGATGAAGTTGATGACGATCTGTCGCACGGCTGTCGCGTCGACCCAGTGGCTAACGCCGCTCACGGCCGCGCCGGCTATGACGATGCGCGCCGATCGCGCATCGGCCTGCGCCTCAACGAGGCTGACTGCATCGTGCACGATCGCACCAATGTCCGTCCACTGTGGGGCTGCGCGGACGCCGCTTCGTTCGCCCCGCGCGTGCAGCAGGACATTCTCGGTGAGCACGCTGAGGCGCCGGCCCTCGCGGTGGATCGCGCGGAGCCAGCGCTCTGCCTGTTCCGGTGATTCCGCGCGCCCCAGAAGCAGCGTTTCACTCAGCGCGTTTACGTGGGCAAGCGGAGTGCGAAGCTCGTGCGACACCGCGGCAACAAATGTCCTGCGCGCTTCGGCGAGTTTGTACTGTCGCCGCAATCCGAGCGCCGCGGCGGCGGCGAACCCGAGGCCGAGGAGCATCACGCCTCCGAGCATCATCTGCTCACTGCGCAAAGGCGTCGCATCGGCTACGTAGCGCTGCCCCACTACCTCCGGCAAAGCGACCTCCACGGTGAATCCTCCATCGGACCCGTCGATGGCCCGTGTAGCAACGAACGCGGATTGCCAGACCGCGTCATCAGACGCCGCGGGAGAGATCGCGTCTCGCAGTCCTGTCGAGTACAGCAGACGCACCGCGAGGGCCGTGTTGTCCACCTGGTTGTTGCCGTCGCCGTTCATGCTGTCGGTTTGCTCGAGTGAAGGCATCGGCAGCAGTGACACTCCGTCAAGCACGTGCCCGACGTGGGTACGAAGCGCAACGGTGCGCGCATATGCAACGCCGAACAGCGCGACCGCGCGCCCGTCAGGTCCACGCTCCGGCGCCATGCCTACGACGAAAGGCACGCCACGCACGTTCGGGCGGAGAATGCCGATGCGAGCTCCAGGCCGGTCGAGGTCAGCGCCATCGGCCCAGCGACGTACGTCGTCGAGCACGACGCGCGCATACACCGAGTCTGACACGAACGCTCCGTGCACCTCGGCCGTCCACTCTCCGCTGCCGCGCCGAGCGAGGCGGAAGTAGCCCGGAAGGGCGGCGGCGCGATCGTCGTTCATGGCCGTGAACACTCCGGCACCGGCACGGGCAAACCCGTCGAGCGTGAGCGGGCGCGGGTTTGGCGATCCGTTCGTGCCAAGCACAGGCCAGAGGAGCGCGCGCAGCTCGAGCGCACTCATCTTCGCAGCCTCGGTACCGATGAGCACCGCGGAGGTGGTGAGGTGATCGCGCACTGCGCGCTCCGCGGAGAGACGT
>JBBREF010000089.1:0-15029 GCA_038203205.1 Gemmatimonadales bacterium
AAGCACCGTGAGCTGTGTGGTAGAAGCCGGTCTTCCATCTCGGGGCAAGCGTGCGCGTCCCCTCAGGAGCGATCACGAGGATCAGCTTCTCTGCATTGTTGAAAGCGGCAATCGACTCCGCCACCCGATCGCGGCTGATCGATCGCTCGACGGGAATTCCGCCGAGCCAGCGCATGAATATTCCCCAGGGCCACTTGAAGATCGTGTGCTTGCCGAGGAATGAAACACGGAACCCGAGTGCGAACAGAGCGATTACGCCGAGCGGAAAATCCCAATTCGAAGTATGTGGGGCGACGATGATGACGAACTTCCGTTCATCGGGCAGTGCCCCCTCGAACTTCCAGCCGGTGACACTCATTGCCGAGCGTCCCAGAGATCGCGATAGCGCGTTCCCCCGTCTGGGAACCGAAGGACCCAGCGGGGGAACCTTCACTTAGCGGCGTCGATCTCGCCGGTTCAACAGGGAGCAGGCCGCGTTGAACGCCTTGGAGGCATCGGTTCCAGTTTTCACGCGATCCCACGTCATGTACTGGATGTCGCGCGGATTGGGTGGGGAACCCTCGCGTACCACGGCGCCGTTCGCCGAATAGAACGACTCAGTGAGCCGTTTTACACGGACCGGCGTGCAGCGAATCAGCGCGGTTTGCGTCATCGACATGTACGGGCGCCGGCTTTCCAGCGCGTGAAGCTTTGCGTAATCCCAGCGTGTGCGCGTCATGTAGGAACCATCGGCGTTCCGTTTCGCATTAGCCGTATCGAGAGCGACCGCAACTGTGGCATCGCGAAATATCGTCGGCCATGGAGCTTGTGCATCGACTGCCGAAGCGCCGAGAACCAGAGCGCCAGTAGCCAGTAAAAAAACAGCCTTCATCAGATAATCTCCGTCAGTTCTTTCCGGTCTCAGCCAACCGGGAGCGTGAAGTTGAACTGGGCGCCGCTGCCGGGCGGACTCTCTACCCAGATGCGGCCCCCATGTGCTTCCACGATTCCTTTTGCAATCGACAGTCCAAGCCCTGCTCCGAGCTTGGCCGTGGACTTGGCTTGCCAGTACCTGTCGAATACATGATCGAGGTGCTCTGGCGGGATGCCCGGACCCGAGTCGGCAACGGTAAACCGCACCTCGTCATTGGTGTCATGGCATGCGAGGAGCCTGATCTGCCCGCCTTTCGGCGTGAACTTGATTGCATTGCCAATGAGGTTCGCGAATACCTGGAGCACACGCTCGCGGTCTGACGCGACAGTCAGGGATGACTCCGGCGGATCGCACAGGACAGCAAGCTGGGATGCCGACGCAAGGGGGGTGGCCGATTCAGCCGCCTCACTCATGAGCGATTTCACGTCAACGGGCACCGGCTCAACAGCAAGTCCACCAGCCTGAATGCGAGCGACGTCGAGCAGATCCTGAATGAGACGGTTTGCGCGGGTGGCGGAACGCTGTATCACCTCGAGCTGCCGTCTTGCCTGAGTGCGCCTGTCGTTGGCTGGCGCGATGTCGAGGAGAAACGATGCGGCCATGTGAATAGTGTGAATCGGATTCCGAAGATCGTGAGATACGATCGCGACAAGATCGTCTCTCGCGCGCGTCGCGTCCTGCGCAGCACGGAAGAGTCGTGCATTCTCGAGCGCCACAGATGCAAGCTGCGCGAGCTGCGTGAGAATCGCCTCGTCTGATTCGTCGAATTCGGCGCCGTCCTTCTTGTCCCATAGCTGCAGGGTCCCAAGCTTGTGACCATCGCGGCCGTTCAGGTCCGCCATGATCGTGTTGGGGATCTTGAACCCGGGTATCGGCGGCAATTGCGCGTCGGGATCGGCCGCAAGCAGCGCCAGTATTTCGGGAGTTATCCCCGGCATCTCATCTCTCGTCGCATCCGCCCAGGAGGTAAGCTCCTGCTCTTCGTCCTGCGGAGCGGATGCGCGCCACATCGCCTGCTGTCCGTCGAGATTACCCGCTCCTGGCTGCGCGTCGACGGTAAGGCGGGTTTCGGCGTAACGCGCCGTGAGAATGCGCCGCGCGTTTTCCGTTGTCGACTGGAGCATGGCGTCAACAGCCAGCGTCGCGTTGATCTCGAGCGCTGCCTGCGCAACAGAGCGAAGCTGCATCGCGTACCGGCGAAGCTCGACGTCCGCCTTTCCGGCTTCGATTTCAGCCTGGTGCACGCGCACCACACCGCGAAGACTCAGCGACAGCCGCTCCGCCGTCAGAGAGCTTTTCGGGATGTAATCGGCGGCCCCGGCCTTCATCAACTCCACAGCGGTCTGCTCGTCGCCGAAACCGGTGAGCATGATGAACGGCACGAGCACCCCTTTTTCCCGCGCACGGCGAACTACGTCGAGCCCGTCGTTGCCAGGCATTCGATAATCGAGCAGCGCGCAGTCAAACGCCGACTTCTCGAGCAGCGCAAGCGCGCTCTCGGCGTCTTCAGCCTCGGTGACGGTCACGTCGAGCCCGGTGGCCTTGAGCGCACGCTTCACCGCCATGCGGTCCACATCGTCGTCGTCGACGACCAGAATATTCAAGCCTTGCTCCGCCATTCGATCAGGGCATCTCCACCAGAGACCAGTACTTGTTGAGCGTCGTCATTCGCTCACAGAAATTGCTGAACGTAACGGGCTTCAGGAGATATCCCGCGACGTTGAGGTTGTACGCATCGATCTTGTCCTGATCGTCATTCGACGTCGTCAGGACAACTACTGGTGTTGCCGCGAGCTCGGGGTCCTCACGCAATGCCTGAAGAAACTCGATTCCATTCATCTTGGGCATGTTGAGATCGAGCAGGATGAGCCGCCGCTCGCGGGGCACGGTTCCGTCTCGCAGGAGTTCCAGGGCCTCGAGCCCGTTGCCTGCCACGAAGAGAGGGTTCGAAACGTTATTGCGTTCGAACGCCCGGCGGACGTTCATGACGTCCACCTCATCATCCTCGACCAGCAGCAGGTTCAGCACCCTGTCTGACAATTTCGTCATACCCCCGCGATCTCTGTTTTTGGCCAGAGGAATTTGAAACGCGCTCCAATACCCACGTCGGACTCCACCCACACCCGGCCACCCTTCGCCTCGACGATCTTTTGAACCACCGACAAGCCGATCCCCGTCCCTTCCACTTTGTCTCGCGCTTCCAGCGTCTGGAATATGCCGAATATTCGCTCGTGATACTGCGGCGCGATCCCCTGCCCGTTATCCCGGACCGAAAACTCCACGAAAGGCCCGGCATCAGTCCACGCGATCTCGATCAACGGATCCTCCTTCCCGGCATGCTTAATGGCATTTCCAAGCAGGTTCATGAGCACCTGCTGAAGCGGAATCTTCTCGGCACGGATGACCGGCATCGTTTCAGGAATCCTTATCTTCATCTTCGCCGGGGGAGCGATTAGCTCCAACACCTCCCGCACAAGCGCTCCAGTATCGATCTCTTCGGGCCTTGCCTTCGCCCGTCCAGCCCGCGAGTAGTACAGAATTCCGTCGATCAGTGCTTCCATCCTGTGGACCCTGCCCCGCAGCATTTCCATCTGGCTCTTGCTTTCACCGCCGAGCTTCTCTCCGAGATCCTCTTCGATCCACTGTGAAAGGTTGGCGATTCCCCGCAGCGGTGCCTTGAGATCGTGAGATGCAACATACGCAAACTGATCGAGTTCCTGATTGCTGCGCGCCAGAGCCTTGATCAACTGGTCACGTTCAGCCTCTGACTGCTTTCGTGCCGTGATATCACGCAGAACTCCGGTAAATATCGGCTTGCCGTCAGCGTCGCTTCGCGTGATCGTGAGCTCCGACAGAAACTCGCTGCCGTCCTTCCTGATCGCCGGGAGCTCGAGTCTCTTGCCGATGACATGTGCCTCCCCGGTTTCGACGTAGCGCCGAAGCCCCGCCATGTGCGCCTCCCTGAATCTTTCGGGAACGACAAGCTCCGCAAGCATCCGGCCGACTGCCTCTTCGCGAGTATAATGAAAGGCTTCAACAGCCGCGGGGTTGAACTCCGTAACGCGACCTTCGGAGTCCATTGTAATGATGGAGTCAAGAGTCGAGCGCAGCACGGCCGCCTTCCTCTCTTCACTCTGCGCCAGGGCACGCTGCGCCCGCTGCCGTTCCGTCACATCCGCGAAAGCGACGACCGCTCCCTTCAGATCACTTCCCTCAACAATCGGCGACGTCGAATATTCGACGGCGAGGGCCGTTCCGTCCTTCCTCCAGAACACCTCATTGTCGGCCGCGCTCACGCCGCCCTGACGGAACGCATTGTAGATCGGACAGTCTTCGAGGGGATACGGCGACCCATCCGCTCGCTGATGGTGCACCTTCGCGTGCATTTCCCACCCAATCAGCTCTTCGGCGTCGTACCCGAGCATTCTGGCACCAGCGCGGTTGATGAATGTGCACAATCCCGCAGCGTCCGTTCCATAGAAGCCGGCTTCCGTCGAATCGAGCAGCGCACTCATCTGACGAGCGACGCGGGAATGCTCCTTTTCCGCTGACTGGGTCTTGAGGAGAGCATCCTCGAGAACTTTTGCCTGTTTTTTCAACTGCCGCGTCTGCTTCTCGATCATGTCACGCTGGTGCTCGCGCTCGATGACGTCGCGCCGGATCGACCTGTTGATCAGCAGCGACAGCAGGAAAGCGAGCGACGCCCCGACAAGAATCACGAGCGATGCGCCACGCTGATCGCGTTTCTGCCTCGCCGATCGCGCCTCGAGCATCAGGTCTTCTTCAGCCTCCATCGCCGCTGTCAATGCCCTGGCATGATCCATCACCATCCGGCCCTGACCGGTTTTTATCATATCGCTGGCGAGCTGAAACCCCGCGCTGTCACGGAACCTGATGATCTGCTGATTGAGCTCGATCTGCTGTCGCGCAACGCTCTCGAGTGTGTCCAGGCGCTTCCATTGTGACTCGTGATCGCTCATCAGCGACCTTAGCCGCGCGACGGATGCTGGCACCGCCTGACGCGCCTGCTCGAACGGACGGAGGAAGCTGGAGTCACCGGTCAGCGCAAAGCCTCGAGCCGACGTTTCAGTATCGGCAAGTCCGCCGAGGAGCTTCTGCTGCTCGAGAAGTACTTCGTTGGTGTGGGATACTTCCTCTGACGATTTCGTCGCCCGCTGAACTGCCCACCAGGAGATGGCACCAACCGCGAGGACGAGCACCGCCGTCATTAACCCGGCGGCGATCTTCGAGCGGAGATTGAGAATCAGTGGGTCCGGCATCCGGGAGGAGAATCTACCGCCACATTGCAGTCGTGGCAGCGGTGCGCTGGTATGCCGTCAGCTTCCCGACGATCGCGCGGGCTTGCGCGCGGCGACGTATGTAAACGGCTTTAGCTCCCCGGTCCGCTCATCGGTCTTGCGGGCGTGGTTGAACACCTTCGTGGGATAGCGCCAGCAATCCGGGGTGTTCGTCCCTCGTACACATCCATTGTATCCGAGCAGCGCCTGTGGAAGAGTCTTCGACCTTCCGAGGTTTTCAGCGAGGACAGCGACGCCATGGCAGATGTTCGACTCGATATCGAACAGGTCGTTCGAGCCACAACCCCATTTCCCGGCGTGAAATGGCATCACCTGCATGAGGCCGCGGGCACCAGCGAAACTGCTCGCGCGGGGGTCCAGCCAGGGATTCTCTGTAAGCAGCACTCCCACGAGAAGTGACGATCCGACCCTGCGCCGGCGTCCTTCCTTCACAATTGCCGCGGCGATACGATCCGCGTGCTGCGGATCGGATGTGTATTTCCCGAGCGCTGAGGCAACATGAGCCTCGTCGCTTCCGTCGGGAAAACGGCCAGCGACGGTCTCGCTCGAGAATTCAGCCGCCACAGGCCGCTCGCGAAGAACCAGGTCGAGAATCTCGGAAATCGACGGGCGGCGGGCGACGACCAACACTGCCGGCAGCGAATCGCCGAGGACGATCGCGGGCGGCGTCGCCTGGCCGGCAGCGATCCCGCTTTCCGGAGTGCCGCAGGCACCCAGTACCACGCTCACGGCGCAGATTATCGCGCCCCTGAGGGCAGGCATCGCTGACTTCATCTCTTTCTTATACTAATTGGGCCGATGCAAGTTCATAACTGCTCAACCTCAACCTGAACACATGAGAAACGTGAGATACGCCGCGTTGCTATTCGCTGCTGGACTCTTCGTCGCGTCCGCCGCAGACGCTGAATGCCAGCTCACGCAGGTGCGCGACTACCGGGCCGCAAACGAGCACCGCATCCTCGGGGAGTTTCTCGAGCTGCTCTCGATCCCCAACGTGGCGAGCGACAGCGCCGGAATCGCGCGAAATGCCGCATTCATCGTCGGCATGCTCGAGAAGCGAGGGTTGTCGCCGAAACTCCTTACTGGTGCGAACGCGAAAGCTCCGCCTCTGATCTACGGAGAATGGAAATCCCCCGGAGCCACCCGGACGATCGTCATGTATGCCCATTACGATGGGCAACCGACGAATCCGGCAAAGTGGACAGGATCACAGCCATGGAGCCCCGTTCTCAGGACAGAGGCAATCGAAAAGGGCGGTAGCATCATCCCTGTCCCACCCGTCGGCGGGCGGCTGGATCCCGCCTATCGCATCTACGCGCGCTCGGCTTCCGACGACAAAGCGGGCGTGATGGTGATGCTGGCTGCAGTCGATGCAATGAAAGCGCTGCGTCTGGCTCCGTCGGTCAACCTCAAGTTCATCTTCGACGGTGAGGAGGAAGCGGGGTCCCCTCATCTCGAAGACATCATAAGGAAACACGCCGACCTGCTGAAGTCTGATGCATGGATCATCTGCGATGGCCCGGTGCATCAATCCGGAGCGAAGCAGGTGATCTACGGCGTGCGCGGTGACATGAACGTCGACGTCACCGTGTACGGTGCTAACCGGCCCCTCCACAGCGGCCACTACGGCAACTGGGCTCCGAACCCCGCATTCCTGCTGACGCGGCTGCTCGCGACAATGAAGAACGACTCCGGTCGCGTTCTGATCCCTGGATGGTACGACGATGTGACACCGTTGACCGCTCTGGAGATGAAAGCGATCGCGGATCTTCCTCCATTCGACGATTCACTGAAGGCCCAGCTTGGATTTGTGCTGCCGGACGGAGGCGGAAGGTCGCTCGCTGAGCTCATCAACCTTCCCTCACTGAACATCAACGGGATTTCGAGCGCCGAGGTCGGCGACGCGGCGCGTAATATCATTCCGGTCGCGGCTTCAACAACACTCGACCTGCGACTGGTAAAGGGAAACGATCATCGTCGTCAGTACCAGCGGCTCGTTGATCACATAAGGAGTCAGGGATATACAGTTCTCGACCGTGAACCGACTCCGGAGGAGAGGCTGCGTTATGCCCGCATCGCGACAGTGAAGCGGCGGGGTGGTGGATACAACGCCGAGCGGACGCAGATGGACCTCCCGATTTCCCGGTGGGTGCTGGCTGCCGTGCAATCGGCATTTCCCGGCAAAACCCTTGCTCTCCCGACTGCCGGCGGAAGTCTTCCGCTTTCAGTCATCAGCGAAACGTTGCGCACGACGACCATCACGGTTCCTGTCGCGAACTATGACAATAATCAGCACGCGGAGGATGAGAGCATCAGGCTTCAGAACCTGTGGGATGGTATAGAGACCATGGTCGCGGTAATGACGATGAAACAGGGGGAAGTGAAGTGAAGCGGTGAGGGTAGCTGTACGGAATATGTAAAAACGGGGAAAATCGACACAAACCGACAAACCTTCCGTAGTGACTGCATGTCCAACGAGCAGAAAGGGAAACTTGCTCGTTTTTAAATCAGTGAGGCGTTATGCAGGCACCATGGAACGAAGGTGATCAGTCATCGACGAATTGCGCAGTCTGCAGGAAGCTCGTCAGTGCTCGCTACGAGACTCGCGACATCCGCATGAGCAGGTCGGCGGTGACGTTTTCGAATATTCTGGTAAGCGTTTGCGGCGAGTGCGATTCGATGATTGCGCTGCCAAGGCAGTCGGTGGCCCAGATTCGGGAGCTCAGCTCCTGGAAGTAGGGACTTGCGTGAAGTAAGTCTGGCGCTGTGGGGGCGGCCAGACCCGGCCCGCGATGCGAGAACACCCGTGTCGCGGGTCATTTTTTGTTCTGGAAAAGATTCGTTGCCGTGGCGAAGCCGCTCAGCGTTACACCGGGAAAACCCAGGGGTAAAACGATTTGACGGATAACAGCGGATTCGGCGGATCGTCACGTCGGGAAAGCAGCAATCGTCGCCGCAAGGGGATGCTGGAGTGCAACGCGCTGCGTTCCGGATCTCAGGGACCCCTCATTTAGGGGAAACGCAGACAATCCGCCAGATTCTGTGAACCACTTCAACCACGCCGGCCCGGCAAACCATTTCCGGGGAACGCGCGACTCATCGGTATGAGCACCCCCATGTCCATTTCCGGGCAGGTTCCCATTCCCCAGCTCACGACTGCCGCCCTGAACTCCGAGTCGTCCGCGACAAGGAGTGATGCGGCGCTCATCGCGGCCGCGGTTTCGGGAGCGGAAGCAGCATTCAGGGAGCTCTTCCGCCGACATACTCCGCACCTGCTTCAGTTCGTGACCCGGGTACTGGGACCATCAGCGGCGGATGCCGAAGATGTAGTGCAGGACGCCTGGCTCCGTGCCTATCCGGCACTGGTGACCTTCAGGAACGATTCGAGTTTTTCCACCTGGCTCTGCTCGGTGGGACTTCGCGCCGCGCTCGATTCAATGCGGCGCAGCAAACGGCACATCGCCGACGAGTTGTTCGAGGAAGACTCGGCGCAGGATCCGCCGCATCAGGAAGACCGGATGGACATCGAGTCGGCAATCGCGAGACTCGCACCGGGCTATCGAATGGTGCTGCTGCTGCACGATGTCGAGGGTTTTACGCACGATGAGATCGGGGTTCAACTCGGCATCGCACCGGGTACATCCAAAGCACAATTGTTCAAGGCGCGACGCGTCATGCGCGCGCTGCTAACTGGAAGGGAGAAGAACGCATGAGCTACAACGACGAGAACGAACTGACCGCGGGCGAACTGGAGTTGCTTGCCACGCTCCCGCGCGAGAAAATGCCCAGCGACCTGCTCGAAGAACGCGTGGTCCGCGCACTGAAGCAAGCGGGATACATGGGCTCCGGAGTTGTTCCGCGAAAGCGCGGGTCAGCGTCAGCGTGGAAGGTTGCCGCGGCAGCAGCGCTGTTCGCTGGGGGAGTGGCGACAGGGCGTTTCGTGATGATACCCGACGCACCGCAGTCGGCTGCCGTCGCTGCGCCATCGAACATCATGGTGCGAGACACGTCCCCGACCAACATCAGGTCGCTACCCGTAAAGGGAGAAATGATTGTTGCTGAAACCGAGTTATGGCTGTAGCCGGAAACTCCGCGCACGCAGCCAGAGACAACCGAGGAAACTATGAGATCAGGAACTTTTCCAGATAGAGCGGGACTGATTGCCGCGACGTTGGTGATAGTGGCGTCAATCGTCCCCGACAAAGCCGGCGCGCAGGTGGCGTCCGGCGGCAGAAACACGACCATCAATACAACCAGCGCCGGGTATCTCGGGATTCTCCAGCTAAAGTGCGACTGTACGCTGCGGGTGGATCCAGGGGAAAGGTTCAGGTTTTTTGTTTTTCGCTCTGATCCGGTAGTCGTTTCGATCGAGGCGGGCAGCCCGGCCGGTGATTTGCTTCGCAATGGCGATCAGCTCGTGCGTATCGACGGTGCGGCGCTTCGGTCAGCCGAGGGAGCCAGGAAATTCGCCAGCGTCGAGCCGGGGCAGAAAGTAAATCTTACGATCCTGCGCGATGGAAGAACGTCCACGGTTTCGCTCACCGCGTCGGGGCTCGACTGGAGCGACCGGCGAATCCTCGGCACGCTCGCGCCTGAGGCGATGCGTAATGCCGAGGCGATGGTATGGAGCATGGAAACACCGCCGCGCGATCCTGCTATACCGAGAGCGACGCGAGCGCCGGTAGCGGGCGTGGCGCCGCGAGCGCCGGTGGCGGGCGTCGCCCCGCCTGAAGGAGTGCCTGCGCGCGTGTGGGTTGCCGAACCCCCTGGTGCCCCGCCGGCCACCCCCGCGCCTGCTGCGCGGCCTGGTGTCGCAGGCTCGTGGAGCTTCGTCGTGCCTGACAGTCCCGCGTCGCCTGAAGGATGGTTCGGGTTCTCGTTCCGGTGCACGAACTGCGGGTGGGCGCGCTCACGCGGAAGCGCTTCTCCCGTATGGGAGTCCGAGAGCAACCCGGAGCTTTCCATGATCGCCGCACGAGGGCCTGCTGCGCGCGCTGGCCTGCGCGTCGGTGATGAGCTCACTCATATAGATGGACTGCCCATCACGCGGTCGGACGGCGCGCGCCGCCTGGGTGCCGTTCAGCCCGGTGACAAAGTAACGCTCACCGTCCGCCGCGACGGAAAGTCACTGAGGCGGTCGCTGACACTCGGGAGGAGGCCTGAGGCTCGGGCTGCTGCGGTCGTGGCATCAGCCGGACGAGCTGCACCGTCTGCGCCGGCTGCGCGAGCTGCGATTGCCGCGGGACGCAGAAGCGAGCTTCGGTATACGGGAAAGATCGAGGACGTGAGTGTCGAGGTCTGGAGTACAGCGGGCTCGACCGTTGAGCGCGTTGGCGACACAATGGTAATCACTGTCGGCGGAACCGTCATCCGTCTGAAGGCAGACCCGAAGAAGTAGAGCGGTTCAGTCGGCGGTGGAAATGGTCACTGTTCCACCGAAAGTTCAGGCCGGAAGTCATGGTGAGCAGCTGGGCAGCCGTCATTGCACGCTTGCGCTCATCAACGTTCTGAAAGTCGGTGTACTCGGGGAAAAAGTCGAGCGCCCTGGTTTGAACTCCGGGGATGACGCCCTGGTCGACGGCAATTCCGACGACGAGCGACGCGACGCTCTTGGTGACGGACTGCATCTCGTGCACCTGATTCGCCGACGATCCGTTTGAGTACTGCTCCATGACGACGTAGCCGCGCCGCACAATTACGAGTCCGTCTATTTCGGCTACCTGCCGATTACGAATACGCGATTCGAGATCGTCGAGTCGCGACGAGTTCATCCCCACATCGCGGGGCCGGGCTGTTCGCCAAACATTGCCCGGGAAATAAGCGATCCCGTCGTCGGTGACGACGGGATCTTCGCCGGGTCCGTGAACACCGGGCGAGCAGGCGGATGCCGTTCCTGCGGACATCAGAGTCAGCGCAAGCGCGGCCCTCCACGTCAGGGTCAGCGACACCCGATCCGTATCAGAATGCGAGCCAGTAGCTGGCCTTTACGAGGAAGATGTTATCAGGCCGCGCATCGAACAGGGCTTCGCGATCGCGGCTGAAGCGGAAGTTGCCGACGGGGTCACTGTCGCTGCGGTTCTGTTGCCAGACAAAAAACACCGTTGAGCCTGGACGATACTCCCAACGCATCACGGCGCTTCCCCGAAGCGAACGGAAGTTGAAATTGGGATCACTGAAGCTGATCGGTTGTGCACGAGTTCCGGCGCCGTCGGCATCGATGGTATGTATCGTCCGGCCATCCGTGGTTGTACTCAGGAGCTCGATGCCTGGACGGAAGTCGTTGAAGGTCGGCTCGCGGGGATTTGTAAACTCCCTGAACGTCTTGAAGTGGCCACTGGCGATCAGCGGTTGCGCAAATGCTTCCAGTGTCAGGGTTGGGCTGAAGACGATATTGGCGCGAGTTGTCATCGATAGCTGCCGCTGATCGAGTTCGGCGAAGACATATCGGCGGCCGAAGAAATTTGTGGCAGTACTATCGGCGCCCGACGTGACGAACTGCGCGAGAGTCGGCGACTTGCTGAAGCTCGGCCCGGCGGACAGCTGGACGCTCGACGTCGGCTTGTAGGTAAGGCTGGCGTTGAGGTTGTACTGGGACGGACCTTGGTTTCGCAACAAATAGCTGGGGTTCGTGGATACCGAGATTTTCTTTCGTGCGTCGGTGGCGACGAACAGCTGGTTGTAGCTGAAGCCGCGTCGCTCGACCACGGGACCACCGCGGGTTGCACCGTCGTCGTAGGAATCGGGCGTGAAGATCGTGAACACGTTGAATTGCCAGAAGTTTCGCAGTTGGCTGAACAGTCCGGTGGCGAATTGCCTGTCGGTGCGGTCGCCACTGTAGTTGTACTGCTGCTGGAAACTCAGAGTCGCGAAATAGTTCCGGAATATCGGGCCAGGCTTGGTCACCGACCTGGCGAGGTTGGTATTCATG
The DNA here is from genome assembly GCA_038203205.1 of Gemmatimonadales bacterium. GTDB lineage: Bacteria > Gemmatimonadota > Gemmatimonadetes > Gemmatimonadales > Gemmatimonadaceae > UBA4720. The sequence goes on from JBBREF010000089.1 coordinate 12,161, forward strand.
AACACGTAGTCGGAGCGCGTGATAAACGAAATGTCGTTGGTTTCGAAGCCCGGGCTGCGGTAGTTGACCATCCCCTCCCACAGCCAGGTTCCTGACTCCTTGGCGACGCGCGCATAGCCACCGTAACCGGAGAGACTGGTTGCCGTGGGGTCGAGCTCGTTCGAGAAGAGACCGTTGCCGCCGTCGTCCCTGTCGGGTCGCTGAAAGTACCTGGCACTCGATCTTTGAAGCCTTTCGATCGCGGTTGTCGATCCGCGCACGTCAGAAAGAGCGTGCTGCCCGAAGAATGTGAACTGTCGATCTTTCGTTGCTGCGTACCAGTCGAACCCGAGCCCCCGCGCGCCTTTCGCAAGGCGATTCTCAGCCAGCTCGTCATCGGTGAACCTGTCGACCGAGGTTCCAATCGCGCCGACCCGGAACTGGCCGCCCTTGAAATCCCTGCTCGTTCTCGCGACGAAATAATTAGTGAGCGGCTCAACTTCGGCGACACTCGACGTACGCGCGCCTGTTTCATCGTCGACAGTAATCACATCGGCGCTCATCCGGCGCGTGACGGCGTTGATGATGCCGATGCGGTAGTTACTCGCAGTCCGGCCTGTGATCTTGCCGGCGGCAAGGATGGTTGCGTTCTCCGGCTGGTCGACGTATGTGCCCGATGGGAACAACTGTGGCGAGCGACCGATCCGGCGTGAATAAAACATCTGGAGGCTCGAGACATTGCTGCAGAAGAAGCAGCTGAAGTTTCCAAACCCGAAGGCACTTTGATTTTCGATGAAGAACGGACGCCTTTCGGGGAAGAATGTCTCGAAGGCTGAAAGGTTTACGACCGCGGGATCGACTTCGACCTGGCCGAAGTCGGGATTGAATGCGGCGTTGAGCGTGAGGTTGGAGGTAAGGCGGTATTTAAGGTCGCCGCCAGCCCGATAATCGAGGTCGTTGCTTTTGGTAAAGGGGTTGCTGGGGTCCGCGGGACGAACGTACCGCGCCCTCGCCACGGTGAACGGCAGAATTTCGAGTCCGCGCGGCCGCTCGGTGATGCGAATGTTCTCGAGGTGACCGTAACGCTGAGGCCCCCCGGATTCGTTATTCGGCCACCACGCAAAGTGAGACCGCTCATTCAGCCTGTGCGCGAAGCGGATCAGCTGCACTCCCCACGTCTGGTCTGGCGCGCGGGAAAAGTTGAGCTGATTCAGCGGAATTCGTATTTCAGCGGTCCAGCCCAGTGAATCAATGCGGGTCTGAACCTGCCATACCGGATCCCACGTTGCATCGCCAGAGCCGTCTCTCTTCGCACCTGACGGATTCACCCAGAAAAACACTGTCGACTGGTGATCGTGGTACGAATCGAGGATGACCTGAATGATGTCGCTATCACTCTCCGTCATCGCATCCCGGCGCATCAACCGCGTGCGCACTCCCGCTCCGCCTTCACTGTCGAACATTCGCGCGCCCACATACAGCGCAGCTTCGTCATATGCAAACCTTACTTCCGTCCTCTGAGTTGCAGTCTTGCCTTCGTCGGGCTGCGACTGTCGAAAGTCGGTCGCGGGTATCGCCGTTCGCCAGACCTCTTCGTCGAGACGGCCGTCAAGCGCGATCTCGCCAGTCAGCTTTACTGCTCCGACAGTTGGCGGTACATCACGGTGGGGGCCAGTAGTTGTCGAAGCGGGAGTCTGACCTGCAGCGCGTTCGACTGGAACAATCGAAGCAATAATGACGAGGGTGAGCGCTCGTCGGCCGGAGAAGCGTCTGAAGCAGCGCATAAATGCCGGTAGGTGTGAGTTGCGCCGGTTAAAGGAATATCCGTTAGACCGGCAACCCTGATAAATGGTTTGCAATCATCAGCGGACAGCAACTCATTGATAACTCGCCATTGAGTCAAACAGTGTCCGGGTTTGCGAAGGATCATGTCTGCTTCTTGTAAACGACCGGCTTGTCATATGAACGACTGAAGCACTTCGATCGGAACAGATGCATACTCGACTGTTCCCGGAGAACCAGGGCGCTCGAGGCGGGCTAGGCTTTTCTTCCTTGCCACGAGAGCGCCAACTCCGGTCGGGATGCGTTTCGGCCACGGACGTTGGCACTTCCATTGTATGCCATACAGCGTCGCCAACGTGCGAGATGTGTAATTAGTGCGGACATTGAGGAACTCCCGCGGATGAACGAAAACGAGAGCCTCGTACGATCCTGTCGCGCCGATGTTACCCGCCCGCCCGCTCCAGCGCCGCGAGCTCCCGCCGCGCCGAATCGACTTGCGCTTTCCTGGACGGCTCAGCGAATGCGCGCATGCCTATATACTGACGATACGACCTGATAGCGCGCTTGCGATCACCGGCAAGCGTAGCAAGGCGTGCGGTTTCACGGACCTGAGCCGCGAGATACGGCATTGCTTCGGAATTCCATGTCGGGTACCGCATTGCTGCCGACAGCGCGCGCTTGTGGTCTCCGAGCTTTTCCCATGCGCGGCCGAGAGCGACAGCATGTTGCGAATTTCGCCCGGCGTGAGTCCCGCCGAAATCCTGGTTGAAGTGGAGAGAATCAAGTCGCCCGGCGGCAGTCCGGAGCGTGGGAGAGTTTGTTACCATCGCGTGCAACATCTCGAGATACGCGATCTCGACTTGCGCCCCATATGGATCGCCACCTGCCCCGATGCGCGCATAGTTCCTGAGTCGCGCGAGTGACGTACGCGTTCGGGACGTATCGCCGTTGGTCAGTCGCCAAGGCTCCAGGATTCTCACCACCGCCCGTTCTATCGCACGCTGCGTCGAATCTGTCGGCTCCGGTCGAGCTTCCAGAGGTGCGAGCGCGTTTGCGGCTTCGCGTCCGGACTCGATATCGCCCTCGCCCAGTATGGCGTCACGGACCT
>JBBREF010000090.1:0-14967 GCA_038203205.1 Gemmatimonadales bacterium
GGTAGTGGGTCAGTTTGAATAAAGAATCTTTTGAACGGGGTTGGGCCTGACGTTATTTTGCATACATGGCAAAACGTCCTGACACGAATGAACTGGCGACGATGATCGTGGGTATAGCTACGGGAGAAGTCGAGAAACCCGCAGGGCCTGATGCCGCCGCCGTCAAACGTGGTCAGGCACGAGCTGACAAGCTTACCCCGGCAAGACGGAAGGCAATCGCTAAAAAGGCGGCGAAAGCCCGCTGGAAGAAGGAGAAATAAAAAGGCGCCCCAATCGTCATTAGGGCGCCAGCGTTTATCTAGTTATTTTTTCATGTACCACCTCCAGCCGTCCTAGCGGCGCGTTGGGGTCTGGACGGCGGTTCGGATGATTCCTTCTCAAGGGTCCGAGCCGCCGTTTCTCGTCTAGGTCTCATCGTCTGCGTCGGGATATACAAGATCCACGAACGCAGTGAAGGCGCCGATCACCGCCTTGCGGCGCTTGTCGTTCAGCGTGGTGCCTACGGCTGGCAGTCTGCGAAGCAGGCCAAGGAGAGCGGGGTCAATATCAGGCGGGTCATCACCACTTCCGCCGCCGCCCCCTCCGCCCGCTGCAGGCTTTTCCTTTTCAGGTGGCAAGGGCGGTGGCGCGTATGCCCCAACCAGCGGCATTACCATACGGCTCCGATCACCCGTCGCTCTAAATAGGCCCGCCTGATCTGCGGAATTGAGCATTACACGCACCGTAGGGGCAATTCTCTCCGCCACGACCTGATACCCCGTGGCAAGCAAATTCTTTAACCCGACATTTTCAGGGAGAGTAGTGCCGTTGAACTGTGTGTAAACCTTCCCAAAAAGCTCCACGCCCAAGAAGGCATCTACGCGAGCCTGTGTCTCCTGTGGGGGAGAGATCGGCGCGACGATAGCTCGACCACGAGCTGCTACGCGAAGCTTGCCGTCCTCGGTATCCTCGACCAGGCCGAACATCTTTGCGGCAGCAACCCGTGAAAGGAAACTTCCGTTCGCCACGCCCGAATACTGAAGAAGCGCCGCGAGTTGCGCCCGATCGCACATTCCGCCCGCCCTTTCGTGGATCACCCTCGCGACTTCAACCGAGGCGTCAAGATCGAAATACGGGAAGCTTACTCCAGACTTTGAACGCGGCTTCCCCTTCTTCGGGTCCGGTTCGGCGTCCTTTACGGCCTTAACAGTGCTGGTCATTACCGCTCCGAGGTAAGTTGCTTACTGCGCAACAGTAATACAGCCCCCGTAAGCCGTCAAGAGGTGGCGTAAAGAAGCCCGTAAGAGGCCTTGACTTTGGAGTAAGCTTCAAGCATTATTGTCCATTATGAATAAGCTCTCGGATGAACGCCGCACCCGCATTGTCGCCGCTCTCGTAGAGGGAAATTCCGTCAGGGCTACTTGCCGCCTGACCGGAACGGCGAAGGGTACCGTCTTGAAGCTTCTGGGTGAGATCGGCGCGGTCTGTCTCGCTTATCAACAGGCGTCGTTCGTCAACCTTCCCTGCAAGACAATCCAGTGTGACGAGATCTGGAGCTTCGTATCCGCGAAGGAAAAGAACGTCCCGCGTCAGGAACGCGGTCAGGGTCGCGGGGATGCTTGGACGTGGACGGCGATATGCGCTGACACGAAGCTTGTACCATCGTGGTATGTCGGCAGTCGCGATGCCGCCGCCGCGTATTGTTTTATGGAGGATTTAGCATCGCGTCTCGCGAACCGTATCCAGCTCACCACCGATGGTCTTAAGACCTATCTAACGGCGGTGGAAGGTGCCTTTGGCTGGAATGGGGTAGACTACGCGATGCTAGTTAAAGTTTACGGGCACCCACAGGACGGAACCGTTCGCTACAGCCCGCCCAAGCTTCTCTCAACCGAAAAGACCTGGGTCATGGGTGACCCCGACGAAATGAAGGTCAGTACGTCATATGTCGAGCGTTGCAATCTTACGATGCGTATGGGGATGCGGCGGTTTACGAGGCTCACGAATGCATTTAGCAAGAAGCTAGAAAACCACCAGAACGCGGTGTCACTCCACTTCATGCACTACAACTTCTGCCGCCCTCACACAACGCTCACGAAGGCGAACGGTGGGATTCATAAGACGCCCGCAATGGCCGCTGGACTGACCGACCACGTTTGGAAGATCGAGGAGATTGTAGGATTGCTCGCTTAATGCGTTGCAAACCCACATGTTCCGGGGATGAAACAATCCATGCTACTCGCGTTGGCTGTCGGGCTCGTTGCTTGTCATTCGCGAACCGTGCCCCAAACGTCCGGCGCATCCCGCGAATTCCCTAGTACCCTGACTCCTTCGGCGGTGGTCAATGCCAGCTATCCGGAGTTGGTAGCTCGTGGCTTTCGCATCACACGTAACGATGCAAGGCGCGGCCTTGTAATCGGAAAGCGAGTAGCGGCCAAGGCCGCGAATAGCAGCTTCATCGACTGCCTCGACGGCTTGGGGGCTGACGATGGAAACCCGTCCACCGGTTTACTCTCTACGGAGGTGACTATCGTTGTCGCCGCCGTACCTCAAGCAAGTGGGTCGGACGTGACGATCAGATCCCAGGTGAAGGCAAGCTTTGTGGGGTTGCCAGAAAAAACACAGCCAGAAAACAATGGTGGCTGCGCGTCGTCTGGAGCGATGGAAAGGCGACTACTCGAATTGCTTGACCGCTAATTCAAACTGACCCACTACCGATCCACACGGTTCAGTTGAATGGCCAGTGTCGCTCCGTTACCTTGGAAGGCTATGTTCGAAGACCTCAGCGAAAAGCTGGAAGCGACATTTGCCCGCCTTCGCGGACGTGGAACGCTTTCCGAATCCGACATCAAGGAAGGGCTTCGGGAAGTCCGCCGCGTCCTGCTCGAAGCTGACGTCAATTTCCAGCTCACCCGCGAGTTTCTCGAGCGTGTAGAGAAGAAGGCAGTCACGGTCAATGCGCTGAGCGCGGTTTCACCCGCCCAGCAGCTCGTCAAGATCGTGCACGAGGAGCTCGCCAACATGCTCGGCGAGCGCCGCGAGGGGCTCAAGCTGAGCTCGGTGCCACCGACCGTGATCATGATGGTCGGTCTCCAGGGCTCCGGTAAAACGACGACAGCGGCAAAGCTCGCGCGAAAGCTGAAAGGCGAGGGTCGCCCGACGCGGCTCGTGGCGGCCGATGTCTACCGCCCTGCCGCGATCGATCAGCTCGAGACGCTGGGCCAGCAACTGGATGTCCCGGTTTACGCTGACCGAACGACAAAAGATGTCGTGAAGATCGCGAAGGCCGGCGTCGAGCAGTCGAAGCGCGATCGCGACAGGGTCGTGATCATCGACACTGCCGGCCGCCTGCAGATCGACGAAGAGATGATGAACGAGCTGAAGGCGCTCAAGGAAGCGCTGAGGCCGACGGAAATTCTTTTCGTTGCAGACGGAATGACCGGACAGGAAGCTGTGAAGATCGCGCAAGGGTTCGACAACGCGCTCAACGTGACTGGCGTCATCCTGACAAAAATGGACGGCGATGCGCGCGGTGGTGCCGCCCTGTCGATCTACGGGGTTCTCAAGAAGCCGATCAAGTACATCGGTGTCGGCGAAAAGTCCGATGCTCTCGAGGAGTTTCATCCCGAACGGATGGCGGGGCGAATCCTTCAGATGGGGGACGTCGTCTCACTTGTAGAGAAGGCTCAGGCTGCCTTCGACGAGGACGAGGCGAAGCGGCTTCAGAAGAAAGTGAAGAAGGAGGGGATGGATCTCTCTGATTTCCTCAACTCGATGCGGCAGATCGAAAAGATGGGACCGCTCGAGGGGGTGCTGAAGATGATCCCCGGAATGAACATGAAGGCGCTGAAGCAGGCGAAGATGGATCCGAAGCGGCTTAAGCATGTCGAGGCGATCATCCTGTCGATGACGCCGGAAGAGCGGAAGAATCCTTCGCTCATCAACGGCACGAGGCGTTCGCGAATCGCCAAGGGTAGCGGACGGTCGATCAGCGATGTCAACAGGTTGCTCGAGCAGTTCCGCGAAATGCAGAAAATGATGAAAAAGATGGCAGGGGGTGGAGGTGGCAGGCTTGGAATGCCGCCAATGCCAGGTAACTTTGGTAGGTAGAAGTACCGGGTGCTTGCCGGAAACGCCGGCGGAGCGATGAGCCCGGAGCAGCACGAGACCATGAGACATGGAGCAGTACGATGGTAAGAATTCGTCTCCGCCGCGTTGGGCGGAAAAAGGCACCTGTATACCGTATCGTAGTCGCCGACTCGCAGAGTCCGCGCGATGGCAAGTTCATAGAGATCATTGGCCAGTACGCTCCGCGTCAGGCTGAGGGTGGTCTCGCTGTAAATGAAGAGCGCGCGAATTACTGGCTCGGAGTTGGTGCGCAGCCTAGCGACACGGTTCGGTCGCTGCTTCGCCGGGCGGGCGTGCTGAAGCGTCGCCATGAGCAGCGGCTCGGTATCGAACTGAAGGCGGCAGCGGTTCCGCTTCCTGAGCGCAGCGCCGAAGAAGAGGCAGCGCTTCAGGGCGAAGAATCGTCGCCGGATAACGCCGAGGCGTAAATGGCCGCCTCTGCATTGGCGATCGTTGGGCTGGTTCGCAATGCACAGGGAATTCGCGGCGAAGTAGTGATCGAGTCGCTTACAGATGCGCCGGACGCGGTATTCGCGTCCGGCCGTCGTGTTTTCGTAGGTGACGATCCCGCGCAGCGACAGCTGACCGTGGCGGCATCGCGACCGTTCAAGGGCGGGCTGATGGTAAAGTTCGATGGGATCGCCGACAGGAACGCCGCTGATATGTTGCGCGGACTATACGTTTTTTCCCCGTTTGACGAACTCGAACCACCGGGCGAGGATGAAGTCTATCTGCACGAGCTCATCGGGATGAGAGTCGAGCTCGACAGCGGCGTGCCGATGGGTGAGGTGACTGCCTACTACGAGCTTCCGCAGGGACTGACACTCGACGTGAAAACGGAGAAAGGGAGTGTGCTGGTTCCTTACCGGTCAGAGGTCGTCGAGCGCATTGATTCCGATGCGCGCATAGTGTTCGTTCGCAACGACATCGGCATGTTCGACTGATGCTCAGGATCAACGTCGTCACGATTTTTCCTGAATTTTTTGCCGGCCCGCTCGGTCTGAGCATCCCTGCGCGTGCGAGCGCCGCGGGTGGGGTCGAGTACAACATCGTCGACCTTCGTGATTTCACTCACGACAGGCACCGGACAGTTGATGATGCGCCGTATGGAGGTGGGCCGGGAATGGTGATGAAGCCCGGTCCGTTTTTCGAGTCTGTCGAGTCGCTCGGCGCGACTTCGCCGATCGTCCTTTTGTCGCCACGCGGCAAACTGTTCTCGCATGCCGATGCAGTTCGATTCTCCGAGGGAACTGAGCTGACGCTTCTGTGCGGCCACTACAAGGACGTCGACCAGCGTGTTGCTGATCATCTGGCGACTGAGGAGATCTCGCTCGGGGACTTTGTCCTGAGCGGCGGGGAGGCAGCAGCCCTGGCCATCGTTGATGCAACTGTTCGATTGATCCCCGGTGCAATGTCGGACATGGACTCGGCGCGGTCTGATTCATTCTTCGGGCGGGGCCTGAGTGCACCGTCATATACCCGGCCCCCAGACTATCGGGGGCACACCGTTCCAGAGGTTCTGCTGTCCGGGGATCACGCGCGGATCGCGAGATGGCGGGACGAGCAGGGGGAAGGCCTTACCCGCAAACGATCAGGAACCACGAACTGAAGCGGCCGGCAGCCGGCAGCTGGGCTACCGGCCGCCGGCCGCTCGGGTTTTCCGCTCTTCTACCTAGCTGGCTTTCCCCCTCAGGTTCGGTTAACTTGCATTGCTACCCATTAACCACCCCTGAATCGGGCTGTCAAACCCCCGCCCTGAGCTCTATATGCATCCATTTATCGAAACCCAGAAAGAGTGGCTCCGCACTGACATACCTCCCTTCCGCGCCGGCGACACATTGCGTGTCAACGTCCGCGTGAAAGAAGGCGACAAGGAGCGCGTTCAGGCGTTCGAAGGCGTTTGCATCGCGCGTCGTGGCGCGGGAGTCAGCGAGACGTTCACCGTCCGCAAGATCTCCAGCGGTATCGGCGTCGAGCGTATCTTCCCGGTGCACAGCCCCATGCTCGCGACGGTTATCGTCGTTCGCCGTGGCCGCGTCCGCCGCGCGAAGCTCTACTACCTTCGCCATCTCACGGGCAAGGCCACGCGCATCAAGGAGCGCAAGGTTCGCGTTCAGGCGCCGGGCACCGACGCGTAACGAGAGCTCCGCTCACCGTCGCAGTATCGGCGGATAGCTTGCGGAAGCAGGAAGAGGGGGGCGCGAGCGATGGCTCACATGAGCCAGTCAGGAAAAGCCGCGCCCCTTATCGCATCAAACGCTGGACACACATCGAACGGGATCTGCGGAAAGAACGCGGTCCCCTTCTCGCCGGCGTCGACGAAGTCGGCCGAGGTCCAATCGCGGGCCCCGTCGTAGCATGCGCGGTTATCATGCCGCCGGACATGCGTGCAATCCGCGGCGTTGACGACTCCAAGGTTCTCACCGCCGACCAGCGCAACCGCCTTGCCATCAAGATCATGGAGAAGGCGATCGCATACTCACTCGGCGCCGCCTCGGTAAGGGAAATCGAGCGACTCAATATTTACCAGGCAAGCGTTCTCGCAATGCGGCGGGCGCTCGGGCGATTGCAGGTTCAACCAAATCACGTGATCATCGACGGCAAGACCATGCGGACGCTCACGGTGCCGCATACTGCCGTCGTGCACGGCGACGCGCGATGTTTTACCATCGCGTGTGCGTCGATTATCGCAAAGGTGACGCGTGACAGGCTGATGGCGAATCTCGCACTTCGATATCCCGCGTATACGTGGGAGCGCAACGCCGGCTACACGACTCGCGCGCACATTCGCGGGCTCGATTCGCACGGCATCACGCCACATCACCGTCGAAGCTTCGTCCGCGTAAGCCAGCTCCTGCTCGACCTCGATGCAGCGCTCGATCTTCCGCCAATCCCTGACTTGTTGAGCTGACATGAAAGGAAATCCACTCGTCGCGGTGATCATGGGATCCCGCTCTGACTGGGAGACCATGCGCCACGCAGTCGAGACACTCGATGCGCTCGGCGTACCTAACGAGACGCGGGTCGTCTCCGCGCATAGAACCCCGGATTTGCTCTTCGAGTATGCAAGTGAGGCTGCATCACGCGGTTTGAAGGTCATCATCGCAGGTGCCGGCGGAGCGGCGCACCTTCCGGGAATGGTCTCAGCCAAAACGACGCTTCCCGTCCTCGGGGTTCCCGTCGAATCGAAGGCGCTCAAGGGAATCGACTCGCTCCTCTCAATCGTGCAGATGCCGGCCGGAGTTCCTGTCGGCACGCTGGCGATCGGCAAACCGGGCGCGATCAACGCGGCGCTGCTTGCTACCGCGATTCTCGCTACGAGCGATGAGTCGCTCAGTGCAGCGCTGGAAACGTTCCGTGAAACGCAGACGCAGGCAGTTCTGGATCAACCAGACCCAGCAAGCCAGGAGTGAAAGTCGGCGTACTTGGGGCAGGTCAGCTCGGGCAGATGCTCGCGCTTGCCGGCGGCAGGATCGGATGCACGCTCAGGTTCCTTTCTCCCGACGAGCACGCACCGGCTGGCCGCTTTGCCGAACTGATCGTTGCCGAATATGAGAACGAAGCCGCGCTCGCGCATTTCGCCGATGGGCTCGACATCGCGACCTACGAATTCGAGAGCATTCCCTCGAGCGCCGCAAAATCAGTTGCTGAAAAGGTTCTAATGCACCCCTCGATTGCCGCACTCGAGACAGCACAGGACCGGGCTAACGAGAAGCAGTGCTTCGAGCGGCTTGGTATCCCCACTTCGCCCTTCGCAGTGGTGGACAGCATGCGTGATGTGCGCGCCGCTCTCGACCGCATCGGCACACCCGCAATCCTCAAATCCCGCCGCCTCGGCTACGATGGAAAGGGGCAGGGCGTAATCCGCACGCATGCGGATATAGCGACTGCCTGGGTCGGCGCGGGGGGAGTTCCGGCGATTGTCGAATCGTTCGTCAAATTCTCGAGGGAGCTGTCGATCATCGCTGTAAGGTCCACAACTGGCGAGATGGCGTTTTATCCGCTTGTCGAGAATCATCACAGCGAAGGTATTTTGCGTTTCTCGCTGGCTCCTGCGCCCGCCATCGCTGAGGAGGTTCAGAGGCTCGCCGAGGATTATGCAACGCGGATCATGAACGAGCTCGACTACTATGGGGTACTCGCAGTCGAGTTGTTCGAAACGCCGGATGGACTGGTCGCCAACGAGATGGCGCCGAGGGTCCACAATACCGGGCACTGGACTATCGAAGGCGCTGACACGAGCCAGTTCGAGAATCATCTCAGGGCGATTACGGGGATGCGCCTGGGGTCGACCGAGATGGGTGGTGCCGCGGGGATGGTCAACGTTATAGGTCGTGAACCTGATGTGAAGCGGCTACGCGAAGTCGATGACGTGCACGTTCACATGTACGGGAAGTCGCCAGCAGCGAAAAGAAAACTTGGCCACATTACCGTGACCGCCGATGATCTCGATGGCGTGAGGGCCAAGGTGGCTCAGGTGAGGCACCTGCTTCCACGATAGGATCAGGGTTTGCCCCGACGGAAGTGTTCCTGATTGAAAGGTGAGGATATGAGAAAGGCACTTCTGATTATTGGCGCAGCGATCGCTGCAGGATGCGCGACCCCATCCCATCCGGGTGACCCCGGCGGGATTTCGGGGGGAGTTCAGGCTCAGACCGGCAGGGCTTTCGATATCGCTGTCGGTCAGCAGGCGCAAGTCGAGGGGACACCGTTGACAATTCGCGCGATTCGCGTCGCTGACGAGTCGCGCTGCCCGAGCGACGTCCAGTGTGTGTGGGCCGGGAACGCCGTCGTACGGCTGCTGGTCACGACGCAGGGGAGTCCCGGAACCGAGATTAGTCTCAACACGGGGATCGAGCCAAAGGCGACCACCGTGGCCGGGTACAGCATCAGCCTGAGTGGCCTCAAGCCCTATCCGCGCTCCGGAACTATCATCGATCAGACCAGCTATGTGGCGACCCTCGAAGTGAGGCGTATCCCGACGGGTTGAAGAATCTTCGGCCGGGTTCAAACGTTATGCGTATTGTGGATGTCTGACCCCCCAAAGTCCACAATCAAACGATTCGATACCAATGCCGAAAACCACTTTAGTTCTCTGGGCCCTTGTAATTATCGCCAGCATCACGCCCGGCGCCGCAAAGGCGCAACGCTCCGATGCCGAGTGGCTGGAGGAATGCCGCAGGGACAACCGCGACAGATACGGCCATAGAGAGGTCTGGTGCGAGGTCCGTGAGACCAGGGCCCGTGCGAGCAGCGGTGGAACCGTTTCCATGGAAGGCCTTCGCAATGGCGGGGTATCGGCAACCGGATGGGACGTCGACAGCCTTGTGGTCCGCACGAGAATTCGCGCTGAAGCAAGAGGCGCTGATGAGGCGCGTGATCTTGCGAGCCAGGTTCGCACCACGATCAGTGGGTCTACAGTGACTGTGGACGGGCCCCGAAACGTCGAAGACAAGCAGTGGACCGCGACGCTCGTCGCGATGGTGCCGCGGCGCTCACACCTTCGTGTTGAGACCCGCAACGGGCCGATCAGCGTCGAGCGGGTCACGGGCGACATGACTCTGACGACGAGCAACGGGCCGCTCGCGTTGCGTGAAGTCGGGGGCAACGTCAGGGCACGTACCACCAACGGACCTCTCAGCATACTGCTCGCAGGCACGCGCTGGGAAGGCGAGGGCCTCGATGCCAGGACGACCAACGGGCCGCTCACGATCACGGTTCCGGAGAACTACAACGCTCATCTCGAGACAGGCACCAGTAATGGTCCGGTGAGCGTTGGATTCCCCATCACTGTCGTTGGCAGGATCACGAGAGATATATCGACTCAACTCGGTTCCGGCGGCGCGACCATCCGCGCTACTACGACAAACGGTCCGCTCACGCTCCGGCGTAAGTAGACGAGGCGGGTAAGTGCACGCCGAAAGCACCCTGAAATAGTGACGAGAACAGCTTGGCAGCCGCTGTACTGATGCAGGCTTCCGTGCCTGAGGACGATTCGGCCGATGTCGCGCTTGCGGCGTCGGGGGACAGGAGAGCTTTCGAGCGCCTTTATCGGGCGCACGTTAACCGGGTGTTCTCGATCTGCACCCGGATGTGCGGCAGCCGGGTCAAAGGCGAAGAGCTGACGCAGGATGTGTTCGTGAGGGCGTGGGAAAAGTTGCCGCAATTCAGGGGCGATGCGCAGTTCTCGACGTGGATTCATCGGGTTGCTGTCAACATCGCTCTCACTGACAGGAAGAACGAAGCGCGCAACAGGAAGAGGCTGGTCGACGATGAGTCTGACACGGGAGAGACGCCGCTGCAGAGAGCGTCTGTGACACCGGGTCACGGGGACAGGATGGACATCACCGCGGCGATGGAGAAGCTGCCGCGGGGTGCGAGACAGATTTTCGTTCTGCACGACATAGAGGGATACAAGCACGAGGAGATCGCCGGGATGTGCGGTATCACTTCGGGCGGCAGCAAGGCCCAGCTTCACCGGGCGCGTCTTCTCTTACGCGAGGCACTGACACGATGAGCGAATCACATATGACATGCGCGGATTTCGACGAGCTGCTTCCCGGGTACTTCGAGAGCGAGCTTGACGCACAATCAACGGCCGGGGTCGAGAGCCACATCGCCGGTTGCGCGAGATGCCAGGGGCTGGTGCGCGACATGGATGGAATTCGTGAAAGCGCAGCGAGTCTTCCCGATCTCGTTCCGTCACGCGACTTGTGGGAGGGCGTGGAGTCGCGGATTCAGCCTTCGGTCGTTTCCATCTCGCGGCCTGCTCGCGGCGCCGGACTGTCTCGCTCATGGATGGCTGTCGCGGCAGCGGGTCTCGTCATTGTCTCTTCGAGTGTCACCTATGTTGGAACCTCGCAGTCGATTGCCAGGGAGAAGAAGCCCGCAGCGGCAAAGCCGGCCGCGCCGGTAATGCGTGTTGCCGGTGCGACAGTCGAGGCCGAGCCGGTTGTTGCCGAGCCGGTAGAGTCAACGGGCTCTCCCAGTTCCGCTCGCCCGTCGCCGGCTCGAGTACGGGCACCCGCGAGAACTCCTGTGGGCCGAGCCGGCCGCGGGGCTGTTGCATCGCGAATACTGCAGCCGGTTTCAACTTCGTCTGAGATCGCGATCGCCGACGAGATCGACAACCTCCAGCGGCTGCTCACAGAGCGACGCAGCCAGCTCGAGCCGGAGACCGTGAAGGTGGTAGAGGAAAACCTGGCGATCATCGATGCAGCCGTGGCACAGGCGCGCGCGGCTGTCGCGCGGGATCCTGCGAGTGGTTTTCTGAATGAGAGACTGGAGAATGCGCTGCACAAGAAGGTCCAGCTGCTGCGGACCGTGGCGCTGCTTCGGTCGTCAACCTGAGAAAGGAAAGAGGGATGAGAGCAATTACAGGAGTCATTGTCGCGGTGGGCCTTGCTTCGATGACCCCCACACATAAAGCGGGCGCGCAGGGCGATCGGGTGTCTGTCGATACGACAGTCAGTCTCGAACGTGGTGGAACGCTGAGTGTCTCGATCTACTCGGGACGAGTCAACGTGACGGGCACGGCCGGGTCGCGTGTACGCGTGCGCGGAAGTGCTGATCGCGGCGAGTTGCGGGTGCGCGAGCGTGCAAACTCGATAACAGTTGGTCTCGAACACGGTTACCCCGGCAGTGGCCGGAGTGCCGAGCTGGACATCTCCGTACCACATGGAACACGCGTTGTGCTCGAAGGATTCTCCGCGCCGTTCTCGGTTCGCGGGGTCAGGGGCGACGCCAGCGTCGAGACCTTGAGCGGCTCCATCATCGTGACTGATGCGGCGGGGAAGGTCTCGGTCGAATCCGTATCGGGTGACATCGATGTAGATGGAGTTGACGGTGACGTTCGTGCTGAATCGGTGAGCGGTCACGTGAATCTCCGCAATGTCTCCGGGGACATCACGACTGAGTCGGTCAGCGGCCCGCTGGATATTCGCGGTGCGAAATCGGCCCGCGTTCGCGCTGAAACCGTTGGGGGCTCGCTGCGTTACGACGGCACGATCGAACCCATGGGCAACTACTCGTTCACAACGCATTCAGGCTTGCTCGAGCTTGCCGTGCCGTCGAATGCGGGAGCGACAGTCAGTCTCGAGACCTACAGCGGCACTGTCGACAGTGACTTCCCTGTGACACTCGAGTCGGGCGCGAACAGGCGCCGGGGTGAAAGCCAGTTCGACTTCAGAATTGGCGACGGCAGGGCCAGGATCGTGTTGGAGACCTTCAGTGGCGATATCAATATCAAGCGCGGCGGCGGCCGCGCCAACCAGGAGTGATACCTAGATGAAGAGCCTCATCCGCGCAGCAGCATTGTCGATTGTGTTCATCAGCCCTGCTGCGGCCAGTTCCCAGGAAGTCGGCCGAAACCAGGAGGCGTGGTCATGGGATGGTCGCGTCGAAAGTGGAAAGTGGTTTCGCCTTTCGTCGGTGAACGGACCGGTTACAATCGAAGCGAGCCGTGACAACATGGTTCATGTCCGTGCGGTAAAGGAAGTTCGCCGCGGCAGCGTCAGCGATGTCGCTTTCCAGGTGGTGCAGAGCGGCGGCGACGTTAGCGTTTGCGCGCTGTGGCGCCGCTCAACGTGTGACGCGGACGGAATGCATTCCTCGCGCAACGATGATGACTCTGGCGACCGCAACGACAGGACGGACGTGCGCGTGACGTTCACCATCAGCGTTCCGGCCGGTGTCAGGGTGAGCGCCGGCACGGTCAACGGCGAGATGCGCGTGAGCAATCTCACTTCCGATGTGAGGGCTAACACTGTCAACGGTCGCGTCGAGGTCATGAACGTCGGCGGAGCGGTGCGTGCCTCCACGGTAAACGGTCGGGTCGGCGTCTCTACCCGGAACGGGCCGGTGAATGCGAGCACAGTCAACGGGGACATCGACGTGAAGATGAGCTCAGTTGCCCGCGACGGCGAGATGCGGTTCCACACGGTCAACGGCAGCATCAGCGTTGAGATGCCGGAGTCGCTGGACGCCAACGTCGAGATGGAAACAATGCGCGGATCGATCACCAGCGACTACCCGGTGCAGCTCTCCGGAAAGTTTGGTCCGCGCAAGGCGAGCGGCACTATCGGGCGAGGCGGCCGGAGAATCGAGCTCGAGACGATGAACGGAAGCGTTGCGCTGCGAAAATCGCGCTAGTCCGAGCTTCTGATTGAGGCAGGTGGTGGTATGAATGCTTAAGGTTTGAAATCGAATTGGATATCAATTGGAACGATGCCAGCGAATTCAGGCATCTCTCAGATTGATATCTAATTCGATCTCAAACCTTCCGCATTCATACCACCACCTGCCTTCATCAGAAGCGGCGCCTATTTCTCAGGAACAAGGACGAAGCGCGCGTAGTTGGCGGTATTGAAATACGTCCGCGCCGCCTGCTGGATATCCGCGGCCGTTAACCGTCTCACCATTGCGTCATACGCTGCACCAAGCCCCGCCAGATCTTCACCGGCCTGGTCACGCGCGCCGATGTTGTTGAGCCAGTAGTCGTTGGTCTTCACCTCGACTTCGCGCGAACGAATGATCTCTTCCTTGACCTTGTCGACATCCGCCTGCGACGGCGCACTGGTCTTGACGCTGTCGATTATTGCGAGCACTGCCTGAGTCAGCGGCTCAACGTTTTCCATCGACGACCCGTAGCCGATCTGAATGGTGTATCGCTGCTGAGGCAACCGCTGACAACTCCCGCCAATGTTCGGGCTGTAAGTCCCGCCGAGGCGCTCGCGCAGGGACTCGTTGAGCCTTGTCTGCATCATCGTCGTGAGCGCACGAAGCACGAACCGCGATTCCGGTGTGAACGTGCACGATCCGGTGAACAGAATGCTCGTGGTCGCCTTCGCTTCCGTGCCCTTGTATACGACTTTGTTCACTACGCCTGTCGGCGGGCTCACCCCGGTGTCACGCGATTTCTCCTTCCTGCCCAGTGACGGCAGTGAAGCGAGCCACGTCTCAACCTGAGGCTTGATCGCAACCGTGTCGATATTCCCAACGAGGACAAACGTGAAATCGCTCGCATCGGCAAAACGATCCTTGTAGAAGGCGAACGCCTTCTTCAAGTCAGCCTCAGCGAAAACAGCGGGAGTTATCGGTCGCGCGCGGAATGCGTTCTGCGACATCGTCACCTGCACCGTATCCCCGAACACTTCCTCGGGGTCGAGACCACGATTGGCGAGTAGGGGACCAACCTGGTTCCTGAAGGCCTCATATCTCACACTGTCCAGTCGCGGTGCGGTAAATGTGAGATAAGCGAGCTGGAACATCGTCTCGAGGTCCTTTGGCGAGCTGCTTCCCCTCAGGCCCTCCGTCGTCTCGCCGATCACCGCGCCGACACCGGCCACCTTGCCAGTGAGTTTCTTTCCGAGGTCGACAGCGTTGAAGGAGCCGAGTCCGCCGAGCGGGACGATCTGCTGAGCGAGAGCGGCGGACATGTAGTCGGCGTCGCTCGCCAGCGAGTTGCCGCCGGGACTATAGGCCGAGAACAACACCTGGTCTGCCTTGAAGTCCGTAGCCTTCAGGATGACACGGGCACCGTTCGACAACTTCCACTCGGCTCCATCAATCCCGGGAAGTGGCTTCGACGAAACAATTCTGCCTGGCGCCGGAGCAGCTTCGACGAGGCCTGCCCCGGAGAGATTCTCGACATATGCGGCTACTGTTGTGCTGGATGCGCGTCCGATTGCCGCAAGAATTCCCTCGCGCGTTGGACCTGGTACGCTGTCCTTGACTGGAGTCTGCGCGATGATCACCTGATTTTCCTCGGTAATCCACTGGCTGGCGAGGCGGTTCACGTCGGACAGTGAAATCGTGGGCATCAGCTCCTGGGCGATCCTGTACTCGTACTCGAGCCCGGGG
>JBBREF010000091.1:0-14960 GCA_038203205.1 Gemmatimonadales bacterium
AGCCTTTTCTCGATCGGGTCATCGCGAAGGACGACACGCTTCTGCTCTCGGGGACTGTAAAGTTCTATCACGGCCGACAGCTGCAGCCGCGCGAATACGTCAACCTCGGCTCCGATATCGAAGGAATTGGCGAAGGACGAGTTCTTTCCGTCTATCCTGCGACTGAAGGACTTTCGTTCAAGGTGATTCGCGGAATAATCGAGCAGAGTCTCGATTCGCTACTGCCTCTCGTTCACGAGTATCTGCCGGGGAGTTTGCTTACCCGCTCATCGCTTCCGCCGTTGCCTGATGCGCTCAGGATGCTGCACCGGCCTCATTCACTTTCGGAAACCACCCGCGGTCGCGACCGGCTCGCCTTCGAGGAACTGCTGTTCGTCAGCATCCTCCAGAGGCGAGCAAACGCACTCGCGCGTCAGCATCGCACGGGCATCACATTCACCAATCGCCGCGAGCTCACATCCGCGCTGCGCGAGGTCCTCCCGTTCGAGTTGACGACTGGCCAGAAGACTGCAATTGCCGAGATCGTCAAGGACATGTGCAGCAGCAAGAGGATGCACAGGCTGCTGCAGGGCGATGTCGGCAGCGGAAAGACCATCGTAGCACTCTTCGCCTGCCTGCTGGCGATGGAGAACGGTTTCCAGGCGGCGATCATGGCCCCGACGGAGCTCCTGGCCGAGCAGCACTTCAGGACGATTTCACGATTGGTCGAGCCGCTCGGTCTCGAGCCGCTTTTGCTGACCGGCAGCCTCAGCACGCGCGCGAAAGCCGACGCGACGGCGCGGATGTCCGAACCCGCACCGCTTCTGGTTGTGGGCACCCACGCCCTTGTCCAGCAGGCGACGTCGTTTTCACGACTTGGATTCGCCGTAATCGACGAGCAACATCGTTTCGGCGTAGAACATCGCGCGGCGTTGTCAGCGAAGGGCGAATCTCCCGACACGCTGCTGATGACCGCGACGCCGATACCGCGCTCCCTTGCCCTTACGGTGTACGGTGATCTCGACGTCAGCACACTTCGCGAGCGACCCGCGGGACGGCAACCGGTGACGACGGTCATCCGTCCCGAGAAGGCTCGCGAAAAGGTGCTCAGCTTCGTACGGGCCCAGACCGACGCAGGGCGGCAGGCTTACATCGTTTATCCGGTCATCGAAGAGTCGGAGAAGACTGACCTCAAGGCCGCGACAACCATGTTCGAGTCCCTCTCGGCAAGTGTGTTCTCCGGCAAGCGAGTGGCGCTTCTTCACGGCAGGATTGCGGCGCATGAGCGCGACTCAACCATGCGCGCATTCCGTGACGGCGAGATCGACGTGCTGGTTGCAACGACTGTAATCGAAGTTGGAATCGATGTGGCCAATGCGACAGTGATGCTCATCGAGCACCCTGAGCGCTTCGGGCTCTCGCAGCTGCATCAGCTCAGAGGCCGGGTAGGCCGAGGTGCAGAGGCCTCATACTGCATACTGCTCGGCAACTTCGGCCCTGACTCCGCCGAGCGGCTGCGGATCTTCGAGTCTACTGAGGACGGGTTTGAAATCGCCCAGGCAGATTTCCGTCTCCGTGGAATGGGCAATCTCTTTGGCGAGGAACAGAGCGGCGAGGCAACGTTCAGGGTCGCCGATCTGGTTCGCGATGAGGCACTGAACCTCGAGGCGCGCGAGGCGGCAGAAAAAATACTCGAGAGTGACCCGGAGCTAGAGAAGGAAGTGCACTCCGGACTACGAACCGTTCTGGGGACGCGCTACTCGCGCGCTCTTAAACTCTTCAGGGTGGGTTAGCGGCTCGGGTTGGCGAGTCGCTTCTTGATCCGGTCCAACTCCGCATTCGCGCGAGCCAGCTGATCGCGGAGGACAGCAAGTTCTTCTTCCCGAGTGACAAACACGGTGTCCCGGCCGATTACTCGCGGCTGAGCCTGTGTTGCATTTCTGAGCGCGAGCACCGACTGAGCTGTGCGGCGTACAACTTCCGCCTGACCGCGATACCAGCGCGTTCCGGGCGTTGCGAGGTAGATATCGAGCGCCCGAATACCTTCAGGAATCGAGGTTCGACGGTTGGCTGGGTCGACCATGTACAGCGCCCGCCAGAAAGTGATCTCTGTCGCTTCCTCCGTTCCCGGCGCCTTGAGCTGGAAATCGGAGAGGATGCGGTCCGCCCCGGCGTAATCTCCCTCACGCACTCTCTCGTCCGCGTTACTCAGCACGTCGGCGTACGCCTGTGCCGGTGCGGGCGCCTGTGGAACACGTTTGGGAGAGCAGGCAAGCGCGAGCGTTGCTAGCATTAACAGACCCATGCTGCGATAGCGTAAGTTCAAGCGACTTCCTCGACGACTGGAGTACGACGGAAAGGCGTGCGACGCGTTATCGCAGCGCGAATAGGGAGGATGATAGAAAAAGTCGTGCCCATTCCCTGGGTGCTGTCTACCCTGATAGTTCCTCCGTGTGCCTCGACGATCTCACGCGCTATCGCAAGGCCGAGCCCCGTGCCTTTCGCCGCAGCGAACGCCTGGTTGCTCGCCTGGAAGAATTTTTCGAAAATGTGCGGCAGCTGCTCGGCACTGATGCCGGCGCCGGTGTCTCTAACAGTTATCGCGACCTCGTTCTCCGAGCCTTCGAGCGCGAGCTCGACCGAGCCGCCTCTGTCAGTGAACTTGAAGGCGTTGGAAAGGAGATTCCCGAGTACTTCGTTGATGCGGTCCTCGTCCCACAGAACGTGTGAGGGAAGATCGCCGCCCCGAACCACGCGGAAGCTGATTTCACGCTGGAGCGCGAGCACCTGGAACGAAGTCTCGAAAGAATGCAGGAAGCGGTCGAGATCGACTTGGCGCCGCTCAAGCTTTCCGCCGCCGGCTTCGAACCGGCTGATGTCGAGCAGTCGCTTGACGAGACGTGTCAGGGTCTGTGCCTGCTTGCCAAGGGTCCCGCAAATTTCCCGCTGCTTCGGGTTGAGTTCACCGTAGATGTTCTCCTGCAGCAGCTCGAGATATCCGACGATGACATTGATCGGCGTCTTCAGCTCATGAGAGGCAACTGAGACAAACTCAGCCTTCAGCTTGTCGAGCTCTGCAAGCTGCGCCGTCATCCCATGGTAGCTGTTGGCGAGGCGGCCGAACTCGTCGGTGCGCTTCTCCATTGCAGGCAACCGCTGAGTGAAGTCACCGTCCGCCACTGCCTTCATTCCCTTGTCGAGCTCGTGTACCGGCTTGCTTATCGAGCGCGTCAGCCAGATGGCAATGAGTGTCGCGAGCAGAAGGGCAACTGCAAGTGACCCAGCAGCGGTTCTTTGCGCATCGACTGTCGCCGATGCAGCCTGTTCGACGCGTTGTTGAGTTTCGTCGCGAAGCTTGAGCTCCGTACGCGCGACCGCCTTCGCGATTGTGTTCAGCGCGGGTCGCGACCGCTGCACCGAAATTTCGTCGGCGGTGTTCGCTGCCTGCGCGTTTATCGCCGCCCACTGCGCTTCGGTCGACGCCCGAAGTGCGAGGATAGCTGTCGAGACGTCACTCGCGGCTTGCCGCGATGAATACGGAGCGAGCGAGTCAGCCATGATGGCGAGGCGATCAAGCTGCTGGCGCATCTTGATGTACGCGCCTGAGTCGCCGATGATACTCATCGCGTCTTCCTGCCGGATCACGTTGTCCGTCAGCTCGCGGAAGTTGCCCAGTATGAGCGAACCCGCAAATTCGCGATCGCGCAACGTCCGCGTCGTCTGATGCACTTCCTCGAGCGAGCGAAGCGCGAGGATGAGTGGCACCAGAAGAATGATCGTCAGCGAAACGATTCCGAGGCCGAGACGTGTGCGCAGCTTCATGCGCGGTTGACACCCCTACGGGCAGAACCTAGCTTGCCGCCAACCCGCCCTGTTGAACCTAGGACCAATGACTCCCCCATACGTACGAATAGCCGAGCTCAGCCGTCACGCCGGACAATCAGTCCGTGTCCGCGGCTGGGCCGTTCACCTGCGCTCATCGGGCAAGGTCGCTTTCATCGTGATGCGTGATGGCAGCGGAACCCTTCAGTGTGTGCTCGTGAAAAGTAGTCTGCCTTCCGAAGTGTGGGAACGGTTCTCCCACCTCTCACAGGAAACGACGATTGAGGTGACCGGGGAGGCACGCCTCGATGCCCGGGCTCCCGGGGGCGTCGAGCTTGGTGCAACGGACTTGCTGATTACGGGAGAAAGCCCGATTGACTACCCCATCCAGCCGAAGGAGCACGGGATCGACTTTCTGCTCGACAACAGGCATTTCTGGCTGAGAACGGACAGACAGCGCGCGATAGCCCGCGTCCGTCACGAGGTCGAACAGGCGATCCGCGATTTCTTCTACGAGCGGGACTTCACGCTCGTGGACACACCGATTCTGACGGCGGCAATCGGCGAACGCAGCGGACTGTTCTCAACCGAATATTTCGAGGAAGGCACGGCATATCTGGCGCAGACGGGCCAGCTTTACGGAGAGGCGGCGGCGGCTGCATTCGGCCGCATCTATTGTTTCGGCCCCACCTTCCGCGCCGAGAAGTCGAAGACGCGCCGGCATCTCTCGGAATTCTGGATGGTAGAGCCCGAGGTCGCCTTCAACGATTCGAACGACAATATGCAGCTGCAGGAAGATTTCGTTTCCTACATCGTGCAGAGGTGCCTCGAGCGCCGTCGCGAAGAGTTGACGCTCCTCGAGCGCGACATCTCGAAGCTCGAGACCGTCGTCGGTCCTTTCCCTCGTATCGATTACTCAGATGCGATAAAAATTCTCGAGGAGAAGGGAAGCAGTGCGAAGTGGGGCGATGACCTTGGCGCCGAAGACGAGTCACTGCTCGTGGAGGGTCATGATCGCCCGGTGTTCATCTTCAACTATCCGAAGGAAGCAAAAGCTTTCTACATGAAGGAGAACCCGGCGGACCCGCGCACAGTTCTATGCGACGATCTCCTCGCGCCTGAAGGTTATGGCGAGATAATCGGTGGGTCGCAGCGCGAAGACGATTACGATCGGCTCCTTCATCGCATCCGCGAGGAGGGCCTGCCCGTCGAGGCGTATGGGTGGTACCTCGATCTCAGAAAGTATGGGACTTTCGTGCATTCAGGCTTTGGTCTCGGGCTCGAGCGGACTGTCTCCTGGATTTGCGGACTCCCGCATCTGCGCGAAGCGATTGCGTTTCCGCGGATGATGCACAGGCTCCGGCCCTGACACAGATTAGACGAAACTGAAGCGCCGGGCCTCCGGCAGCAGTGCTACCGGCTACCGGAGGACGTACTCTAGTTGGTGCCCGTCCTGAAACTCCGATCCTTTGAACTACATATGGAAAAGGAGACCGAATCAGCATCTTCCGGCGTTCATGAGCGTGAAAGCAACTACGCTGGGGGAGGAGGTTTTGGAGGTGCAGGAGGTATTGGAGCAGGTTTGCTTCCCGGTCGCTTAGTTGGTCGCGGCAACGCGGGCACCTCGGCTTTGGGGTAACTACAGAACCGCTCGTCGCGGGTCGCGACCAAACACTCGGCACGGCTTCACAAGCACTGTATCCGGCAGCGAAGTGACAGACTTCCGTCGTTGAACAAAGAAATGAAAAAGCAGACCTGCCCGGGATCCTGTTCGCTTCGCGACAACGGCTGCTCCAGTAACTCCTGAACCTCCAAAACCTCCTCCCCCATGCGTAGTTGCGTTCGCCCGTAAGCGCCGGAACGTGACGGTACGCGAGGAGAAAACTCACGCCCCTCGTGACAACTCACCCCACTCTTTTCTTTTTTTGTAGTTTCAGGACGTACTCTACTTAGCGCGCTTCACCTCGTCCCACAGTGAATCAAGCACCGTAAGCCCCGCCGATCCGACGTCGATGCCGCGCGCCCGGGCGAGGGCCTCAACGCCCCTGAACCGCTCCTCGAACTTGAGATTCGCCTTGTCGAGAGCCAGCGATGCGTGAACTCCTGCCTTCCGGCAGAGATTGACGCAGGCGAACAGAAGATCTCCCAACTCGGCTTCAAGAGCAGCATGTGCGTCGTCAAGAATGGGCGGCGCATGAGGCTCGGGAAGCGTTGCGGCCGCAAGGTGCTCACGGACTTCTCCCAGCTCCTCTTCAACTTTTGCAGCAGGACCTTCGGTTCCCGGCCAGTCGAATCCGACACCCGCCGCGCGGTCCTGCAGACGATGCGCGCGGTGCAGAGGAGGCAAGGCTGTCGGAAGACCGTCCGCGATCGACTCGCGCTTCTTTGACTTCATCTTCTCCCAGGGCTCCCTGACTCCGTCGCCGTAAAGATGCGGGTGGCGCGCTTTCATTTTTGCGATGAGCCCATGTGCGACATCGTTCACGTCGAACTCATCCCGCTCTTCAGCGATCACGGAGTGAAACAGCACCTGAAGCAGGAGATCGCCCAGCTCCTCACGCATTAGCGAAGGATTACCTTCGCGAATGGCGTCGTCGAGCTCGTGAGATTCCTCCATCAGGTACGGCCGCAGGGACTCGTGAGTCTGCGCCGCGTCCCAGTCGCACCGCTTGCGCAAGTCGCGCATCAACGCGACCGTATCGTTCAATGTCGCTCTCTCTTCCATTCTGGATCCTCGAGTTGAAAGCAATACTATCAAGCGTCTGCGCCGCACTGCAATGCTGACCCGCGGGTGGATGGAAGTCGATCTTGGCGCCCTCGTGCGAAATGCGCACGCTCTTCGCGAGCGCTCGGGCGTGCCGCTCATCCCGATGATAAAGGCTGATGCCTACGGTCTCGGTGCCGAACAGGTCGCTCACGCTCTCGAGTCGCTGGACCCCATGGCGTATGGAGTCGCGACCGTTTCAGAGGGTTCGCAGCTTCGCGCTGCTGGCATTGGCCGTGAGATCATCGTCTTCACTCCGCTCTTGAGCACCGATCTCCAGGCGGCGCACGCCGCCGGCCTCACGCCGACTCTGGGAACTTTCCAGTCGATCTCCGACTGGGCGCCGTTCGACGCGCCGTACAACCTGGCAATTGACACTGGTATGTCGCGCGCGGGCATACCGTGGCGGGAAATCGGCTCGCTCACTGAGCTGCTGTCTGCAAATCCACCACGTGGGGCGTTCACACATTTCCACTCTGCAAACGTTGCAGACGCGACCATGGACGTGCAGGAGGCGCGATTCAGGGACGCAGTCGCAAGACTTCCCGGGCGGCCAGAGATCCTGCATACCGACTCCAGCGCCGCAATCACGCGGCACGCGGAATCGCAGTGGAATGCGGTGAGGCCTGGAATTTTCATGTACGGGGTGGGCAGCGGAGCCGACGCGAAGGTTGAACCAGAGTGTGTCGTACGCGTGAAGGCGCCAATTGTAGAGACGCGGTGGGTCGAACCCGGCGACACAGTCAGCTACGAGGCTACGTGGACCGCCGCCCGACGCAGCTGTATCGCGACGATTGCGCTTGGTTATGCGGATGGATATCCGCGAAACGCAGGTGGACGCGGCGTCGGCGTCGTTCGCGGGCAGCGGGTTTCCATTGCCGGACGTGTAACAATGGACATGATCATGCTCGATGTCACCGACACCGGGGCAGAGGTGGGTGACATCGTTACGCTGATAGGGGACGGAATCAACACCGGGCACCCAATCGACGTCGCGTCGGTTGCAGAGGCCGCAGATATGTCGCCCTACGAGCTGCTGACAGGACTTCGGGGGCGCCTTAACCGGATCTACCGTGGCTGACATATAAATGAAGCGGGCAATAATACTGATACTCGATGGCGTAGGTGCGGGAGAGGCACCCGATGCCGCGGCCTACGGAGACGTTGGGAGCAACACCCTCCGCCACGTTGCGAGGGCGGTGGGCGGCTTCAATCTCCCAGCCCTGGCCTCTTACGGATTAGGCAATGCCGTCGAGTTGGAGGGGATGCCTCGAGATCCCGCCGCGCTCGGCGCATGGGGAACCATGAGCCCTGCTTCCGCCGGTAAAGACAGCACTACAGGTCACTGGGAGATCGCAGGTCTCCACCTGTCGAAGCCGTTCCCAACCTATCCTGGTGGTTTCCCGGACGAGATCGTGTCGGAGTTCAGCAAACGGACGGGACGCGGAGTGATTGGCAACGTGGTTGCCAGCGGGACTGCCGTGATCGATGAGTTCGGGCCTGAACACGCCCGCTCAGGTGACTGGATTCTTTATACGTCGGCAGATTCCGTTTTTCAGGTGGCAGCGAATGAAAGCATCGTTCCGCTCGAGGAGCTGTACCGCGCATGCGAAACCGCCCGGGCGATGCTGGTACCCCCTCACGACGTTTCGCGCGTCATCGCAAGGCCTTTTGAGTGGAACCAAGGCTCTTTCAGGAGGACCGCGAACAGGCGCGACTATTCCATTCAGCCTCCCGGCGAGACGCTTCTTGATGCTCTCGTGAGCGCCAGCATTGCCACGCACGGGGTAGGGAAGGTCGACGATCTTTTTGCGCTGCGGTCCATCCGGGCGCGGCATACCTCGTCGAATGCTGAAGGAATTTCCCTCATCACGGACTGGCTCGACAGCGCGGAAAGTGGGCTGCTCTTTGCCAACCTAGTAGATTTCGACCAGTTGTACGGGCACCGCAACGACGTTGGGGGGTTCTACAACTCGCTGCGGGAGTTTGACTTTGCGCTCCCCCTCATAACCGCCAAGCTCCGCGAGGAAGACCTGCTTTTCATCACAGCCGACCACGGCAATGACCCGACCACGGACTCCACTGATCACGCGCGGGAGAACGTTCCGCTCCTCGTGATCGGCCCAGCGGCCCAGCCGGTGGACCTTGGCGTGCGCCGGACTTTCTCTGATCTCGGCGCAACCGTAGGGGAGTGGCTCGGTGTCTCATATCGCGGGCGGGGTAAATCTTTCCTTTCCCGGCTCATCACGGAGTAGCAGTGGCGGACGAAAACACAAACGCCACAGACACTCTGCGCGACGCGGCGTTTGCAGCCATGGAGAACGCATATGCTCCCTACTCCCGCTTTCGGGTTGGGGCTGCACTGCGTACTTCAACGGGCGCAGTAATTTCAGGGTGTAATGTAGAGAACGCGGTGTATGGCGAAGCGCTTTGCGCCGAGCGTGTTG
This sequence comes from Gemmatimonadales bacterium, assembly GCA_038203205.1. GTDB lineage: Bacteria > Gemmatimonadota > Gemmatimonadetes > Gemmatimonadales > Gemmatimonadaceae > UBA4720. The sequence continues at coordinate 9,013 of JBBREF010000091.1, forward strand.
CAGTCGCGGCGGCGGTAGCTCAGGGTATGAAGAATTTCGAGGAGATCGCGATCGCCAGTGAATCTGATGATCCGGCCCCTCCGTGCGGGTCGTGCCGGCAGACTATGAGCGAATTCGCTCCGGAACTGCGGGTCATCAGTTATGCGAGGAACGGACGGCAGGCGATATGGCGCCTGAGTGATCTCCTGCCGGAGGCGTTCGCGCTGAACCATCTACGTGGAAGGACGTAAGTGCAATTGAAATCAGGCCGGCTCAAGCTTGCCGGTTTTTTAGTTCTGACCGCCGTGCTCGCTGCATGCACCGAGAAACTCGACAACAGTGCGGGGTGCCCGATCCTGTGCCCGAGTCAGTCGGGGGCGATCGAGACAGTGACAATCGACGCTGTTACGCTCGACTCGACAATCTCGGCCCTGACGGGGCTCGGCACGGAAACTAGCATGCTCGTCGCGACGCGCGGCGATACTCTCGACGCACGTGCGATCGTTCGCTTCGACAGCATTCCGGGCCGGTATAGCCGCCCTGGAGTTGACACGACGAGCATTCCGATCACCGCGCCCGACAGCATCATACTGCGAATGATCGTAGACACCGTCGGCGGCAAGGTGCCTGGCCCGCTCACGCTCGACTTCTACGACGTCGATGCAGATGTCGCCGACAGTCTCGTCGCTGAAATCGCGGCGCTGTTCACGCCGGCTCGCCTGATCACATCGGCGACGTTCGAGAAGACTGCGCTGAAGGACACGATCAGCGTGACCATGCCGTCGGCCACAATTCTGAACCGACTCGATCGCCGGTTGCGAATCGGCATCCGTGCGCGAGGGCCTCAATCCGTCCAGCTGCGCATCATCTCGCAGGAGGGTGGGGGTTCCCCGACGCAGCTTTCGTTCAGGCCGGTGGCTGACACAACAGTTGCGAAGATAGTTCTGCTTCCTGACTCCAGGACCCCGACTGCCCAGCCGGCGCTCGCCCTTTCGCTTGGCGACTACACACTGCTGGTTCGCGGTACAGCTACGGGCCCTGCAACTGGACTGAACATCGGCGGGCTTCCTTCGCGCAGGGTATACCTTCGCTTCAACATTCCGTCGTTTCTCATCGATTCAGTGGACGTCGTGCGCGCGACCCTGCTCCTGACTCAGATTGCCAATCCGGGCATAGATCCGACAGATACCGTCCGGATCATTCCGCTCGTATCGCTTGCAACGACGGCTGTGAGTGACGTCGCGAAAGCAGCGCAGATTACGGCGATCGCGACCAGCGACACTCTGAAAGTCGAGCATGGATCTTCAGGAGTACGCGGGCTGGAAATTGGCCAGGTCATCGGCTTGTGGCGAACGCAAGTCGCGACGGAGACTCCGCGTGCGCTGGTGCTCGTCAGCATTCTCGAAGGAAATTCCCCACTGGAAGCGCGCTTCCACTCCACTGAGGCCGCACCGGAACTCAGGCCACGCCTGCGAATCAGTTACTCCACACGCAAATCGACGGGGCTCCCGTGACGCCGCGCAAGCATTTCTTCGCCGCGGCGCTGGCCGCTGGTCTTGTCCTTCCGGCTCACCTGGCGGCGCAGGGTACGCTGAGCACGCAGGGGTTCGGTTATCCGACCGGTGAGATGAGCACCCGTGCTCGCGCAACGGGCGGCGGGCTCGGTCAGTTCGATCCGGATTCACCCCTGAATCCTGCGTCTATCGGTACGTCATCCGATCCGCGGATGTTCCTCCAGTACGAGCCGGAGTATCGCCGGCTTGCGCGGGGCGATGAAGCGTCGAACACACTAACCGCTCGGTTCTCACTGGCCGCTGCGTCGGTTCCGTTCGCCAGCCGCGGAAGCATTGGCTTGTCGGTTGCGACTTTCCTCGACCGCTCTTCGTTTACGAGGATCACCACCGAGCAGGAAATCGCGGGCCAGACAGTCTCTGTCGATGAGATCACGCAGGTGCTCGGAGCAATCAACGATGTGCGGCTTGCATTCGGCTATGCGCCGAGCCCGAAGATTCAGTTTGGTGCGGGAGGCCACGTGTTCGTGGGACAGAACCGAATGTTCTTCACGCAGTCGTTTCCAGAGGAGTCATCGTTCGCGTCGCTCACGCAGGTCTCGACACTCGCATTCACGGGATTCGCGGCCTCAGCCGGTATCCTTGCGCGACCGTCGCGCAACTTTGGTTTGGCGCTTAGCGGGCGGAAGGGGTTCAGCATTGAAGCCCGCGCAGGCGACAGCGTCGTTTCGGAAGCGAACATACCCGACCGTCTCGGTGCAGCGATTACATATGAAGGGATTCCGGGCACCAGTGTTTCTGCTCACGTTGCCCGCGACTTGTGGTCGGCGATGAACGGCTTGGGCTCCAGCAATGCAACCGCTGTAGACGGGTGGGAGGGCGGGCTTGGACTCGAGGCGCTCGGGCCGAGAATCGCCGCGCGCCAGACGATTCTCAGGCTTGGCGGTCGTTACAGGACTTTGCCGTTTCTTGCAGCCGGAAGTGAGGTGAACGAGTTGTCGTTCGGTGGTGGATTCGGCGCACAATTCTTTCGGAATCGCGCGACGTTCGACATCTCCTTCGAGCGGGCGAGCCGCACTCCTGAGTTGTCGAGCGTCGATGTGACCGAGCGGGCGTATATCTTTGGCTTCGGGCTCCGCGTCAGGCCGTAGATGATGCTTGATTCAGGGAAGGATTCGGGGCCGCTCGTGCTCGTCGCTGACGACGTAGCGGCCAACATCGAACTTCTCTTCGATCAGCTTCATACGCTTGGGTATCGAACCATCGGCGCAATTGACGGTCCCTCGGCGCTCGCCGCCTGCTTCGAGTACAATCCGGACATCTGCATTCTCGACGTCTCGATGCCGGCGGGTGATCTCGGCGTCGATACCCGCTCGACGGGATTCGAGGTGTGCCGTCGCATCAAGCGTGATCCTCGCACCGCTCGCATACCTGTAATCTTCGTGACGGCGATGAACGACACGAGCGACCGCGTACGCGGAATCGAGGCAGGCGGTGACGATTTTCTCACCAAACCGCACAATCGTCTCGTGCTCGGCGCGCGGGTGAGAAGCCTCCTCAAGCTCAAGGCGGCGACTGATGCGCTCGAGAACAGCTACAGGAAGCTTCGCGAACTCGAGAAAGTACGCGACGACCTGATGAAGATGATCGTGCACGACCTGAAGAGTCCGCTGACATCGGTGCTTGCAACGCTCGAACTCCTTGGTGACGGCGTTTTCGGGCTGTTGACCGAAGATCAGAAGCGCGCGGTTGGTGAAGCGGAAGGCAAGTCAGAGGACCTGCTTGCGTTGATCGAAGACATCCTCGAAGTCGCGAGGATCGAAGAGGCCGCCGTAACTCTGTCACCGGAGCCGATCGCGCCTGCGGCGATCATCAGCGAGCTGATTCACGAATGGCGGCACCGGTTTCAGCAGGAAGGAACACAAGTGAGCGTCAAGGTCGACGACGATACGCCGGTGTTCACCGCGGACAAGGGTCTCCTCAAGCGAGTTTTCTCAAATCTCATCCAGAATGCGGTCACCCACTCGTCGAACACGATTGAGCTTGCGATCACTGCGCGACAGGCTGGGGAGTCGGTTCTGTTTGCTTTTTCCGACAACGGTCCCGGCATTCCTCCCGAGTATCATGAAGTGATTTTCCGGAAGTTCGGTCAGGTATCGGGTGCGATCGCGCCGCGCGTGCGGAGCTCAGGACTTGGTCTCACCTTCTGCAAACTCGTCGTCGATTTGCATGGAGGCATGATCTGGGTTCGCAGTCGCGAAGGGGAAGGCAGCTCATTCCACGTTCAGCTTCCGATTCAGGCAGTCAGTCCGGAAGCTGGCTCTGCGAGAGTTCGTATTCGGGGCTCGTCGCTCTCAGGCTGATGAAGGTCTACCTGAAGACATACGGATGTCGCGCAAATCAGTACGACACCGAATCTGTTCGAGCGTTGCTTGCAGGGGCCGGTATCGAGGAAACTGCGAGTGCCGCGGATGCAGATGTGGCCGTCTTCAACAGCTGCACAGTCACGAGCGAGGCAGAATCTGATCTGCGATCCGGTGTACGCGCGGCTGCGCGCGAAAATCCCTCGATACGGACGCTGGTCATGGGATGCGCTGCGGGCATCGCTGACAGGGATGAACGCAAAGCGCCTCTGGCGACACTCCCCAACGTGGCGAGTGTGATCGCAGGTGCGGATATTCCGTCGATTGCTATTGCACTTGGAATTGCCGCAGACCGACCGGCAGATCACGTTCAGTCGCATGCCCGCGCTCTGCTGCGCATTCAGGACGGCTGCGACGAACATTGCACTTTCTGCGCGACAACGCGGGCTCGCGGAGCGAATCGCTCGCGAGCGCTCGATGCAATTGTAGCAGAGGCTGCATCCCTTGCCGTTGTTCATCCGGAAATAGTTCTCACGGGCATTCATATCGGCACCTACGGCCGGGATACCGGGTCGTCGCTGGGAGAGCTTGTGGCGTTGCTGGTGTCGAGCGTGCCTCAGGTGCGCTTCAGGCTGTCGTCAGTGGAGGCCACCGAGGTCGACGCGCGGCTTGCCCGACTGTTCAGCGATGCGCCCTTGCGACTTGCTCCCCATCTGCACGCGCCGCTTCAGTCCGGTTCTGATAGGGTGCTCCGCCGCATGGGACGCACCTGGTACGATTCGGACTCCTACGAAAGTGCCGTCCGGAGACTCACGGAAGGGTCGGAGGTGTTTGCGCTTTCCGCTGACGTCATCGCCGGTTTTCCGGGAGAAACCGAAGATGATCACTCGGCCACGCTTCGTTTCGTCGATCGACTTCCATTCACTTCGCTGCACGTCTTCCCGTACTCCGAGCGTCCGGGGACTGCCGCTCTGCGCCTTGGCTCCCGTGTGGCGGGACAGGTGATTCGACGGCGCGCGTCAGAGCTTCGCGCTCTCGCACGCGAGAAGGCGAGTGCCTACGCAGCAGGCCGCGCAGGCGGCGCGTGCGATGTCGTCGTGACGGAAAGGGGCAAGGGGCTGACAGAGGACTATCTTTCAGTGGTGGTGCCGGATCGCACGATCCCCCGGCGATCGCGCTTTCGCGGCAGGCTCAGCCACGACGAAGTCCTCACTGCAATTCCTGCATGACCGATACATCACGCTCGACAGTTTACATCGAAACCTACGGCTGCCAGATGAACGTGAGCGATTCCGAGCTGATCCTCGGCAAGCTCGCGGCCTCGGGTTACGACCAGGTCGACACGCCTGAAGAGGCCGATGTAATCCTCGTCAACACATGCGCGATCAGGGAGCATGCCGAGCAGCGGGTTATGGGACGGCTTGGCGAGATGAAGAGTCGAATGCGGAAGGACGCCGTTGTTGGCGTGACAGGCTGCATGGCCCAGCGGCTTGGCCCGAAGATCCTCGAACGCGCGCGTCACGTGAGCCTCGTCATCGGACCCGACGGCTACAGGTCGCTGCCTCTGCTCGTAGAGAACGCGCGGCGAGGGACGAAGGCAATCGATACCGCCTTCGATCTCGAGGAGCATTACGAGGACTTCAAGCCACGCCGCTTCGACAAGGTAAAGGCGTGGATTCCAGTTCAGCGCGGCTGCGACTACAGGTGCACATACTGCATCGTTCCAACGACCCGGGGACCGGAGCGCAGCAGGCAGCTGAATGAAGTCGTACGCGAGACGGCCGAGGTAGTCGAGGCAGGGATGTCCGAGGTGGTTCTGCTCGGTCAGACAGTCAATTCGTACAACGACGGTACACACGACTTCGCAGATCTCGTTCGCGCAGTCGGGGCCGTGCCGGGCGTGAGGCGGCTTAGATTCACCAGCCCGCACCCGAACGATTTCAGCGATCGTGTAATCGACGCGATCGCGACTACTGAAACCGCATGTGAGCACGTGCATCTTCCGATGCAATCCGGATCGACACGCGTGCTCAAGCGAATGCTACGCCGCTACTCTCGTGAAGGATACCTCGAGTGCGTCGACCGCCTCAGGAAC
>JBBREF010000092.1:0-14944 GCA_038203205.1 Gemmatimonadales bacterium
TGACGAAGTAGCGATCCTCGATGCGCCCGACGTCGACACGCTGGTCCGGCGCAGTTGCACAAAGGCCGGCAACAGTGCCTGCATCCAATTTCAGCGTGCCGAGTAGTTTGGCAAAATCGTTTCCCGTTCCTGCGGGCATCACGGCGATTCGCACGTCCTGGCCGGAAACGAGAATTGCATTGGCAACGTTCGACATCGTGCCATCGCCGCCAACGACGACGAGGGTCGTGAACCCTTCAGCTATCGCCTCACTCGCGAGACGTGCTTCGTCGCCTTTCCTGATACTCGACCTTATATCCCCAACGCCGTGTTCCGCGAATGCGGCGGCGATCGAAGGGATCATCTTCACACCGCGTCCTCGCCCCGCTGCCGGATTTACGATGACGCAGGTGCGTTCCCGCATCAATGAGTGGCTCGAGCCTTCCAGGGCATGGCTGGAACCGCGGCGCGTTCCGAGAATACCGTCGAGCCGAGCAGGCGGAATCCACCGACGTCGGCAAGCGCTGAATATGAAAAGATCGCCATTCCTGTTGCGCCGCGACTGCGCGCCATCCGAACCTGGCTGACGACTTCGCGCGCGCCCTTGCTGGCGTCGATTCCAATGTACATGTGGCGTCCGGTATCGCGTTCGGAACCCTGGATCTGCTCATCGAGCATGCAGCCCCAGTCGATGCGGGCGCACGGAGCCTTGATGCGGGAGTAAGTCATTGGCACGAGGATATCCATATAGCCTTCCTTCGCCCACGCCCGATAGTCCTGCATCAACTCGGTGTTCGCGGCGAGGGTCTTCCACTGCCACTTGTCGTAGTAGATGCCCCACACCGCCGCTGAGAGGACGATGCCGGGCTTGACCGCATTGATGCTGTCGAAAGTCTCCCGCACCATGCGGTTCACCAGACCCGTGCGGTAAGCGCGCCACTCAACGGGATTCGTGTCGGGGTTCTTGCCAAATTCAGACCGGCTGATCGGATCCCACGACCAGTCGTTGCCGGGATACCTGATTCTATCGAGATGAATTCCCGATACGTCGTACCGTCGCGCGATGTCGGCAGCGACCCGGGCAAGTTGCGTCCGAACCTGCGGGAATGACGGAGATAGCCACACGTACTCTTCGCTGTTCGGGCATGGGAGCCGCTTGCCGCGTTTGTCCGACATCACCCATTCAGGATGGTCGAGCAGGACGTGCCGGGGATTTCCCGCGTCCGGCTCAGGCATCGCCTTGCATTGCCCCTCTATGCCCGCCGCACGACCCGTCAGTCCATTGAGGTACGCGTGAACCTGCAGTCCATGCTTCTTCCCCTCTCGCACGGCAACTTCGAGCGGATCATACCTCGGCGTCCCACCCAGCTTGCCGCAAAGCAGAGCCGCGCAGGGTTCGATCGATGACCGGTAGAAAGCGTCGGCAGACGCCCTCACCTGAAAGTAGATGATGTTGAAGTTCGCCCTTGCTGCGGTCTCCATGATCCGCGCGATCTTCGCTTCCGAGTCGTAGTCAAACCTCGTCACCCACAGTGCCCGAGCTTCCGCGCGCGGCGCCTGCGCCTCGACTCTCATCGCCGAAAATAGAAGTACAATGCCTGTCGTTACAGTGATTCTGCTCAAGCTCACGCCGGTTTAACCTCGCATCATCTGTGATTCAACTCCCCGGGCCCTCTGCGCCTCTGTGCGCTTTTTTCTGCGCCCTCTGTACTAAAACTCTGTGTCCTCTAGTTCAGAGGTCTTTCACTCTAGTCCTAGTCCACACTACGATAGTCACACATCCGCGCGAAAAACCATTTTCGAACAGCAGCGGAACCGCTGCACCGCTGTACACTTCTATCGCCGCAATGTGCTCCGGCAGCACGATATCATCGAGATCACCGGGGATGCCAGATTCCTGGGGAATGGCGTCGACGACGAGACGCAGGCACTCAGATCCCTCTCCCGCTCCCAGCATGAGGCGCCGGCCGTTTACGTAATGAACGCGGATGCCGCGCATCTTTCCCACGATATCCGAGAGGAACGTCGGATTGCTGCGCTCGAAATCCTTCCTCGTGGCGAACGCGCCGAGCCCCTGCGACCTGCGCGATGTGAAACCGACGCGGGCAAGGGCCCGATCGCGCTGCGCGATCACGTATAGCGGGTCCAATACAACCGAATACTCGTGAAGCACCGCATCGACCTTGTGCACACCACGAGAGGTAAGATCGAGAGCGACGACAGTCGGTGAGAATCCCAGTCGCCTGACGGTGACGTTTTGTGTGCCGAGGGGAAGCCCGTCGAGAGCGAAAGCTCCGCTTGTGTCAGTAATCGCGCGTCGCGAAACACCAGGAACCGTTACCGTGGCTCCCGATACAGGTGCGTTGTCTGCAGTCCGGACCGTTCCCATTATCGACGCTCGCTTTGCCCGCGTCGAGCCGGGCGCCTCCAGCGTGAGATCCCTGATCACGATTCCGCTTGTCGTACTCGATATGGCAATCCTCGAAGTCGCCGAACTGTCGCGCGAAGCATAGACGATCGCCTCGACCTCCTTTGGCAGTCCACATACCCGGTATGCACCCGTAGCGTCAGTCCCGCCCTGCACCGCTCTTGGCGTTCGCTCGAGTCCTTTCTTCTTCGTTGCCTCGAAGTCAGTCCATTCAACGAAGACACTCGCTCCCGCGACAGGCTCTCCCGTGTCCGGATCGGTCACCCGGCCGAGCAGCAGTGACATGTTCGCTACGTTGTCGATAGCGCAGATTGCGCGGGCGAGAGTCCGGGACGATGGAATCGCAAGCATGACACCCCGTCCAGGTGCCAGCGGAACCGAAAGGGTCGCCGGCGCTGCGGCCACGCTCATAGAGTCCAGCAATGGGTGGAAAAACGCGATTCTGTATTGTCCCGCGGGCAACGAATCGAAAGAGAATCTTCCGAGCGAGTCCGTTACTGCGTTCGTTGCGGTGCCGGCAATCACGACTTCAGCTCCAGCGAGCGGGCGACGCCTCACGCTGTCCAGTACAACACCAATTATCGTATGCGCCTGCCCAGGACGCGCCGGACCCGACGCGAGCTGCGCTTCAACACCGGTCGCCGCCATCGCGAGGTGTCCCAGTGCGAGAGGCAAAAGTCGCATACGACTATTATAGGGGCATGCGCACACCGCGAAACCTTATTTTTCTCTGTGCCCTCTTCGTGGTCGCGGGGCTTTTTCACTTCTGGGTTCCTGAAGCATACCTCGCGATAACCCCGCTCTGGGTGCCATATCGGCTCGAGATGGTCTACCTGAGCGGTCTCGCGGAGATCGCCGGCGGGCTTGGACTCCTGTTCCCCTTAACACGGAAGGCCGCGGGAATCGGGCTTATCGCGCTGTTGATAGCCGTGTTCCCAGCGAACATTCAGATGTTGTCGACAGCCATAAGGGAGGGCGCGCCGGCAGCTTATCAGGCGCTGTTGTTCTTTCGACTGCCGCTCCAGCCTTTGCTGATTCTGTGGGTCTATCGGTCAGCCGTTCGAAGACGAAGCTGACTATGGAGCTTTTCGCGATACGACAGACCGTCGATGTCACGCTTCCAATGTTGCCGAAGTTCCAACAATACGTACCTGCGTGGTGTTAGTACTTAGCGGCACCAGCTGAAGGCTGCAGCAGCGGCCAAGAGCTACGGGCTGGTGCTGCAAACAGCTAACAGCAGGCGAAGCTCCCCGGCGCAGTAATCGTCAATCTTCAATGACTGGCTCATATCCTGTATCCCCGCTCGGCTCGAGATTGCTGTTGCCATCGAGCACGCGAGCGCAGGTGTTCCAGCGAAGGATCGCGTCATCATTTCCCGCAGGCCTGATCTGCTCGGCCCGCTCATACCACTCCATCGCGTCACGCAACGAGTCGTAGGCCATCCCGCCTGATCCCATTCCGCCCTGAGCGAGAAGAGCCTGACCACGGCGCTCAGCGACCATACCTGAGTGATAAGCGCGCTGATAGTCATCGGTGATACGCGCGAGATACTCCTTCGCGCGTTTTACACCGGAAGCGGCGACCCCGCTATGGAGATCGGTGAGCGCGAGCACCAGCATCACGAGCACCTGCTGATTGTCGGGGTCTACTGTCAGTATGTCGAGGCAGATGCTTTCCGCCGCCCATGACTGGTTGAGCAGGCGATATCGCTCGGCTTTCTGAATCGCGCGTGGGATCGCGTCGCGGGAAATCGGCTTGATCTCGTACATGTTCCTTCCTTATCCGGATTTCCGCCGGAAGATGCGCACAAGTGCGCGAAGCGGATCGTAGTGCTCATCGACAACCCGCTCCTTCAGCGGAATGATCGCGTTGTCGGTAATGGCGATGTTTTCAGGGCAGACCTTGGTGCAGCACTTGGTGATGTTGCAGTACCCGATCCCGTGCGCCTCCTTCAACTCCTCCGTGCGATCAACAGTGTCGAGAGGATGCATCTCGAGCGCAGCGACATACGTCAGGAATCGCGGGCCGACGAACTCATCGTGCTTGTGATGATCCCGCAGCACATGACATACGTCCTGACAGAGAAAACACTCGATGCACTTCCTGAATTCCTGAACCCTGTCGACGTCAGGCTGGGACATGCGCCAGGTGCCGTCAGCCGCACCGGGCGCGCGCGGCTTGAACTTCGCAATCCGCTTCTTTACCTCGAAGTTCCAGGACACGTCGGTCACGAGATCCCTTACCGGTGGGAAAGCGCGCATTGGCTCAACCGTGACGGGCTTCTCGAGGTCGAGATCGTTGAGACGCGTCATGCACATGAGCTTCGGCATGCCGTTCACTTCAGCGGAGCATGAGCCGCACTTGCCGGCCTTGCAGTTCCAGCGCACAGCAAGGTCGTTCGCGCTCTCCGCCTGGATCTGGTGGATTGCATCGAGAACGACCATGCCTTCAGAAACGCTTGTCGTATAACTCTCGAGCTTGCCTCCGTTTGCATCCCCGCGCCAGACGTTGAACGTCGCCTTCCGGGACTCCCCACCGGCACTGGCATCGCTGCGCTCGGCAGCGCGCTGGCCACTCTCGACGATCCCCCGGGAAACCGAAGCAGTCATCTACTTGTTCTCCTCGATGATCTGCATGAGATCTTCGCGGATGGCAGGAATGGGCTCTCGACCGACGGCCATCGATCCGTCGTCATTGCGCGTCACGAGGATGTTGAATGCGGCATACGCAGAATCCTTGTCGGGATAATCATCGCGAAAGTGACCTCCGCGACTCTCTTTACGCTCGATCGCAGCGCGAGTCACCGCTTCCGCCACAGTCAGCAGATTCGAAAGATCGAGCGCAGTGTGCCACCCCGGGTTGAACTCGCGATTTCCGGTGACGCTCACGCGAGCCGCGCGATTGCGCAGCGCCTCGAGACCATCGAGGGCGCGAGTCATTTCGTCTTCGCGTCGCACAATCCCCACGAGCTCCTGCATCATCTCCTGAAGCGCATACTGCACCTGATATGCCCCTTCGACCGATGAACCATCAGCGCGGTCGAACGGCTCGAGAGCCGCACGCGCACTCGCATCCACCTGCGCCGAGTCGACTTTGGCAGCTACCTGTTCAGCTGCGTAGCTGGCCGCGTACTCTCCTGCGCGCTTCCCGAAGACGACCAGATCAGACAGCGAATTGCCGCCGAGGCGGTTGGCGCCGTGGAGGCCTGCGGCGGATTCGCCTGCGGCAAAGAGACCGGGCACCGTCGACATCTGGGTGTCGCCATCCACGCGGATCCCGCCCATGACATAGTGCGTCGTAGGCCCGACTTCCATCGGCTCCGAAGTAATGTCGATGTCTGCCAGCTGCTTGAACTGGTGATACATGCTCGGAAGTTTTTTCCTTATGTGATCAACCGAGTTCGGCATCTTCGACTTGATCCACGAGATGTCGAGGAAGACACCGCCGTGCGGACTGCCCCGGCCTTCGCGCACCTCGCGCATGATGCATCGCGCCACATGATCGCGCGTCAGGAGCTCGGGCGGGCGGCGCGCGTTCTTGTCGCCCTGCACGTAACGCCAGCCCTCTTCCTCATTGTCGGCAGTTTGTGCGCGGTAGTTCTCAGGTATGTCGTCGAACATGAAGCGGCGGCCTTCCTTGTTGACGAGGATGCCGCCTTCACCGCGCACCCCTTCCGTGACGAGGATTCCGCGAACGCTCGGCGGCCATACCATTCCAGTTGGATGGAACTGCACGAACTCCATGTCCTGGAGTGCTGCGCCCGCGCGATATGCCAGTGACTGTCCGTCGCCAGTGTATTCCCAGCTATTGCTGGTGATGTGAAACGCGCGTCCGATTCCTCCGGTGGCAAGCACTATCGCCTTTGCTTCGAAGACGCGGAAGCGGCCGCGCTCGCGATCGTAAGCGAGCGCGCCGCATACGCGCTCCCCATCCTTGAACAGGTCGATGACAGTGCATTCCATGTGCACGTCGATTCCGAGATGGATCGCATGATCCTGGAGCGTCCGGATCATCTCGAGGCCGGTACGATCACCGACGTGCGCGAGGCGGGGATATTTGTGCCCGCCAAAATTGCGCTGGAGGATGCGGCCATCAGGAGTCCGGTCAAACACGGCTCCCCAGGCTTCGAGCTCGCGAACGCGGTCGGGCGCTTCCTTCGCATGCAGCTCCGCCATGCGCCAGTTGTTCATGTACTGGCCGCCTCGCATCGTGTCGGCGAAGTGCACTTTCCAGTTGTCGCGATCGTCAACGTTCGCGAGTGCTGCGGCAACTCCGCCCTCAGCCATCACCGTGTGTGCCTTTCCGAGCAGCGACTTGCACACAAGGCCGACGCGCGCCCCGGTTGCGGCTGCTTCGATAGCTGCACGTAACCCGGCCCCGCCTGCGCCGACTATCAGTACATCGTGCGAGTGTGTCTCGTATTCCGCCACCTAGATGAGTCTCCAGTCCTGGAACGCACCCATCGCCAGGAGGCGTACGTAGATGTCACAGAAGGCCACCATGAAAAGGCTTGCCCACGCCCAGCGCATGTGGCCGCGATTGAGGCGGCTGGAACATTCGTAGGCAGTCTTTCGTACCGGACGCCCGGAAAGCCTGTCGAGACGGCCTCCTACGAGATGTCGCAGCGAATGGCACCCGAGCGTGTAGCCACCAAGAAGAACCACGTTCGCAGCAAGCAGGATGGTTCCAACGCCAATTCCAAACTCCGTCACACCTGTCAGTGGATTCACGAACCACAGCGCTTTCCACACGTCGTGCGCGAGGAAGACGAGAAAGATCAAGGCGAAGTAGAGAAAGTATCGATGGATATTCTGGATGATCAGGGGGAATGAACTCTCTCCCCGGTATCCCTTGCGCGGTTCACCAACGGCGCAGCTTGGCGGATCCGCCCAGAACGCTTTGTAGTACGCACCACGATAGTAGTAGCAGGTGAACCTGAATCCGGCCGGGAACGGAAGGATTATCAATGCCGGGGAAAACGGCAGGAGCGCTGGCCACCATCCTGGCTTGGGGCCAAACCAACTGGTAGGTGAATCCCCAAAAAGTAGAGGAGAGTAGAAGGGAGAGAGGTATCCCTCGTACTCGTAGTTTGCATTCTGGAATGCCGCCCACGTCGCGTAAGCGAGAAAGCTGGAGAGGATTACGAAAACTACGGCGGGCTGTATCCACCACGCATCGCGGCGCATGGTCTCACCCCAGCCACGCCGCCGCAGTTGTACGACTTCAGCAGCCACTGGCTGCTACTCGTGCTGTGTTCTGTCCGCGACGTACAGCTCGAGGTAGCCGCACTCCTCACACACGAATGTCATGATGACGAGTCCGGCAGTCGAGCTGATCGTACCGTCAGTTGCCCCGCCCTTCACGTTCATGAGAGCCTTGAAGCTCTCAGTGCGGTTCATGCGCACCTTGGGGTGATTGATGCAATAACGCTTTCCGTCCTTGATTGGCATTCCGGGACCCCGCGGGTAGATGTCAGTTGAGTTGTCGGGGCAAATGTACCGGGCTGCAGCCTTTGTAGCCAGAAGATCCGTAAACGAAAGAAGGCCGCCATAAGGCGACCTTCGACTCATTGATTCAGCTTGAGGCTCAGCGTGTACGTAGCTGTCTCGCCCTTTCCTGCAGCTGCTTCGCCTGCTCGTCAATCCGCTTCGCCTGAGCTTCACGGGCCGCGTCGACCTTCGAACGCTGCTCGGGCGTCAGGATGCTGCGAACCTCATTCTGCTGCTGCCGCTGGAGCGCCTGCGAACGGGCGCGGATCTGCTCGCGCTGCTGCTGGAAACGCTGGCGCGTGGCTGCTGACGTGTCGCCCTTCTGACGCGCTTCCATCATCGCACGCATCTGTGGCTGCGACTGCTCACGCAGGGTCCTGAACTGCGGCTGATACTTCTCATGGATTGCGCGCGCCTGTGTTTTCTGCGCGTCCGTAAGGTTGAGCTGTGCCATCCCATGCCCGGCACGCAATCCGCGAGCGAAGTCGCGGCCGCGCATTCCGCGCTGAGCCTGGCCTCGCATACGACCCTCGGCGCCTCGCTTGCGCATTTCGCCCCGGCGCATTTCGCCCCGGCGCATTTCGCCCCGGCGCATGCCCCTCTCCATGCGGCCTTCACCGCGGCGCATGCCGCGCTCCATCCGCATCTTGCGCTGTCCTTCGACGCGCTCGCGGCGTATGCCGCCATCCTTCATCCCACGGGCGCTGTCTGCTTTCACAGGTGCCTGTGCAGCGGCGCTCGCAGCCATCCCGAGAAATACAACGGCGCCAAAGGCAGCCGTGCGAAATTTCGACATCGAACCTCCACATCGGTAATTGCCCCGCGCCCCATGCGCGTGGACAACTTGGTGGACGATAGCTACACGCGGATGTTAAGGCCCACTCCCCACGTTGCTCCATGCTGTCGGCTCACAATGCCGGCAGCTGGCACCTGTTCTTTTCTTCAGTTGCGTCGTAGCGGGAAGCTCTTAGCGGGCCCGGCTGGATTGCTGGAGGCTCGCACTGCGAAGTTCGCGCTGCGAGCAATACAGCCGCCAGCTAAGGAGCCTTCCGCTACGTCGCAACTGACAAAAGGAACAGGTGCCAGCGGCCAGCTTTGTCAGACTTCAGCTCCGAGCCTGGCGATGCGGGACTAACTGAACCCTGCAGAGTTTTCTGGAGCGGTCAGCCTGCCGCGACAACCGGCACTGCGCCGAAGCGACGCTCGCGGGCGCGAAACTCCTCTACGGCTTCGGCGAGATCCACCGTCGAAAACTCAGGCCACATGCGGCGGGTGAAATACAACTCGGCGTAGGCGCATTCCCACAGCAGGAAGTCGGAGAGTCGCTGCTCTCCGCCTGTCCTGATCAAGAGGTCGACGTCGCGCGAAACATCAATACCATTATCGACCTCGGCGAGAAGACGTGAAAACGTCTCACGATCCGAGCCGATGTCCTGGAACGCGCTTGCCGGGAGGCGCTGCGCTGCGCGCAGAATCGCATCGCGGGAGGAGTAATCGACGGCGATCCTGAGCTCGAGAGTCCGGCCGTCGCGAGTCGCGCTCTCGGCGTTCGTGATTGCGCGCAGCAGCTCGGCTGGAATTCTGTCGCGACGGCCGACGATCTTCATTCGCACGCCATTCGTGACGCACCGCGCGACCTCCGAAATCAGGTATCGTCGGAACAGCCGCATCAGGAGCGCCACTTCTCGCGAGGGTCGGCGCCAGTTGTCAGCGGAGAAAGCGTAAAGCGTGAGCGTTCCGATGCCGCAATCCGGTGCCGCTTCGACGATTTTTCGAACGGTCCTCGCTCCGGCGATGTGTCCCGCGGTGCGCAGTTGTCCTTTCGCGGTCGCCCAGCGGCCGTTCCCATCCATGATTATCGCGACGTGAATGCCGCGTGGCTTGTTCGAGCTCATGTGATGTTGATCTCTTATCTGCCGTCGCGCGTCGCGCGGATGAGGGCTTCCATGTGATCGAGGTATCGCTCCAGCGCTCGCCGGCCAGCGGCCGTCAGCCGGTATTGCGTCTTCGGCATGCGGCCTTCAAACGATTTCGTGCATGCGATGTACTCAGCCTCTTCGAGCTTGCGCGCATGAACGCTGAGATTCCCGTCAGTCGTGTTCATGAGCTTCTTGAGATCGCTGAAGCTCAGTGAATCATTGACAGCGAGCGCGCTTACGATCCCGAGCCTCAGCCGCTCGTGTATGAGGCGATCGAGTTCTTCGGGCTTTTTCGCGCCCGGTCGCCGCGGTGGCGAACCTTTCACAGCCCCGTGCGAGCGGTTGTCGTCCCTCGCAGCTCCATTCTTAGCCACCGTGACTCCTGGCTATGGGGATGCCGAAACCAATGTGAAGACCGCCGAAGGCGGCCCCCATGATCCAGTCGTTCCAGGCGATTGGGGAGAACAACGCGATGACCCCGGCGGCCATGAAGCAAAGACCCATGACGGGAACGATTTTCACAGAGAAGGCTCCGCCGGCGACGACCGCAGTCCCGTACAACAGCAGCCAAACTCCTGGAATGACCGTGACGAATCCCGCCCGGTATAACACGAGAGTAAGGACGGCTCCGACGAACACTGGCGGCGAAAAACTCAGGACGAATTTTCGCCCCGGTCCTGAAAGCAGAGGCATCTTCGCGGCGCGGGCCTTCCGGATCATCGCCCAGATCATGAGAAGCGGTGAGAGGATAGCGGCGCCGAGCCAGATATTCAGGGCGAGCGTCTCTGAGGGAACCTGCGAAGCGATGACCGCAACGATGATCGCAACGATCCCGATGCCGACCATTCCCCAACCGGAGACTGCTGTGAATGAGCCAGCCGCTTCCATCGTGTCACGGATGAAAGCGAGGTTGTCCATTGCCCTGCCGTGGAGCGACGAAAGGTCTTTTTGTGGCGGTGGGCGGAGCGGTCGGACAGATGTCATTCTCATATCATAGCGCTTTCCGCCAAGGCCTGTCAAGTACTTTGCGGGACAAAGCGGAGCCGTCTCCCGACCCCTGTATCCGCGCGGCTAAAATCAGCCCTTCAGCGGGGCGCGACCGGCCCCGGGAGCGGATCGCTCGCCGGAAAACTCTGCTCCACCATCTTGTCGAGCCGGCGCTCGTCGATCGCCGTCGAGAGCAGCGCGACGAGGTTGCCGCAGAATGCCGGCAGGTCCTCCTGACGCCGGCTAGTCAGCAGCTTCTGGTCGACAGACGCCTGCTTGTCCACCCACGCGCCGCCACCTTCGCGAATGTCGCCGGCAATCTCAGGATGCGAGGTAAGGGTTCGGCCCTCTACTGCTTTGGCCTCGACAAGGAGTTTGGGCGCGTGACAAATGGCAGCCACCGGTTTATCCGCCTCCATGAAATCCCTGACGAACTGTACTGCAGCAGGATTCGCGCGAAGAGCCTCGGTGCTACGGACGCCTCCCGGAAGCACCAGCGCGTCGAAGTCGTGCGCCGACACTGAATCGACGGTCAGGTCGACTTTGAATGTGTCGGCTTTTTGTTCGTTGATAACGCCATGAATGGTGCCGGCTTTGAGCCCAATCAGGCGCACTTCGGCTCGCGCCTCCTTGAGCACCTGCCACGGTGCCGTAAGCTCGACCTGCTCAACACCGTCGGTAGCCAGAAACGCCACCTTTCGTCCCGTCAGATGCCCTGCCATTACTCCCCCTGCCCTGGTTGACCAGCACGTTCTGAATGGTCAGGAAACGTGCCATTCCTCGACTGATTCACATTATTCAATACCGGGTGTGGAATCTACATTGGCCGGTTCCGCGGTCGCACCCCTGAAACCGGCCGGTCCGCAAGGATTGGGTATACTTTACAAAGCCATGCCGATAATCGACCTCTACGGTCATGCCGAACTGAAGGCACGCCTTGGCAGGACGGTTAAGAACCGCTCACTGCCGTCAAGCCTCCTGTTCCATGGCCCGCGCGGAGTCGGAAAACAGCGGCTGGCCCTCTGGCTCGCACAGCTACTGCTTTGCGAAAACGAAGATGCGCCGTGTGGCCACTGCCGCAGCTGCGGATACTCCCGCAGTTTGACCCATCCCGATCTGCACTGGTACTTCCCGCGGCCGCGACTCAAGGATGCCGATGCGGGCCCCGACGACGTGAACGACGATTTTCGCGAGATCAGAAAAGACCGGGTGGAGAAAGACGGCCTCTATGCCGCTTCGCCGGGGAACGAGGGAATCTTCGTCAACACCGTGCATGCAATTGTCCGCGAAGCTTCGAAGACCCCTGCAATGAGCGCTCGAAAAGTATTCGTGATCGGCGACTCCGAGCGCATGGGGCTGCAGGACGGATCTGAGTTCGCGGCAAACGCATTCCTGAAGCTGCTCGAGGAGCCGGCGGCGAATACAACCGTGATCATCACATCGAGCGAGCCCGGCGCTCTCCTTCCGACCATCAGGTCGCGAACGGTTGCAGTGCGCGTTGGTCATTTGCCCGAAACAGCCGTGCGGGAATTCCTTGCCGATCCCGCCGTGGTCTCCGCGCTGAAACTCACGCCAAAGGCTATTGCCGAGAAAGTGCAGATCGCCGGTGGCGCTCCGGGAGCGCTTTTTGGAGATGAGGCACGGGCAAAAGCGATGGCCGCTGCGAGAAAACTTCTCGACGCGGCCGCCTCGCGACAGATTTCACAGCGACACGCAGCTGCACTCAGCGTCGGCGCGGCAGGGGCACGCGGTGGATTCACTGAAATTCTCGACGCTCTCGTCGTCATCCTCGCCGAACGGATGCGCGCTGCGATTCATGATGGGAATGAGGCCCGCGCTCTGGCGGTAAGCCGCGCCTCAGACCTGGTCGGCACGGCGCGACTTCGGGCCAGCGGCAACGTGAACCCGCAACTCATCGTGTCAGGGCTGCTGCGCGATCTCTCAGGTGCGATGCGATGAGCGACGAACGACTCAGCCACACTGACGGCTCAGGCCGGGCTCGCATGGTCGATGTCTCGGGCAAGGAGCCGTCGCACAGGTTCGCGTTGGCCGCCGGAGCGATAAGAATGTCTGCCACCACTCTCGATGCAATTCGCGCGAACGCTTTAAAAAAGGGCGACGTGCTCGCCGTTGCGCGTATTGCCGCAATCATGGCCGCAAAGAAAACGTCAGAGACGATTCCTCTTTGCCACCCGATCGCGCTCACCGATGTGGGAGTCGAGTTCACGTTTGACGATTCCCTTCCCGGAGTGCGAGTACAGGCGCACGCGCGAACGCTCGAGCGCACCGGGGTGGAGATGGAGGCACTGACCGCGGCGACGGCCGCGCTGCTCACGATCTACGACATGGCGAAGGCGCTCGACCGAAGCATGACGATCGTCGAGGTGGCACTTCTCGAAAAGAGCGGCGGTGCGTCTGGCGACTGGAAGCGCGGCGAAACCGACGGGTAGCTGGCGTGCGCACTGAAAATTTCTCTTCACTCCCGCCCCTTCCCTTTCTGTAGTTTCAGGACGCACTCTAGTCAGACCGCTAGTTTCCGCCCCCACAGCCGGAGAAATCCCAAGCATGTCGAAGCCAAGTATCCCGCTGGTGATCGCGATTGCCATCTCGACCACCTCGGCAGTCCCATCCGCAGCCGCCGCACAAACGCCAGCGAGCGCGTACGATACCGCCGCCTTCACCGCAATCAAGTGGCGCGAGATCGGCCCGTTCCGTGGAGGCAGATCGGTCGCTGTCGCAGGGTCCACGAACAGGCCGTGGGAGTATTACGCGGGAACGACGGGCGGCGGCGTATTCAAGACACTCGACGGCGGCGTGACGTGGGCGCCGACCACTGACAACACCTTCGGTGGTACGATCGGAGCAATCGCGATCAGCGAATCGAATCCTGACATCGTATATGTCGGCACCGGTGAAACGCCGATTCGCGGCAACGTCTCGCACGGCGACGGAGTGTTCAAGTCCACGGACGCAGGCAAGACATGGACGTATTCAGGTCTCGCGGAAACGCGGCAGATCGGCCGCGTGCGAGTGCATACCACAAATCCGGATATCGTTTACGTGGCCGCGCTCGGGCACGTCTTCGGCCCCAACAACGAACGCGGTGTCTACAAGTCAGAGAACGGCGGAAAGAGCTGGCAACGCGTGCTGTACGTGAGTGATTCCGCGGGTGCGGTCGATCTCGCAATGGATCCGGCCAACCCTGAAGTGCTTTACGCATCCTTCTGGCACGCATACCGCACACCGTGGAAGCTCGTGTCAGGCGGACCTGGCGGCGGACTCTTCAAGTCCACCGACGGCGGCCGAAACTGGACTGACATCTCCCGCAATCCCGGGCTCCCATCAGGAACGCTCGGCAAAATCGGCGTCACTATCTCGGGCGCGAACTCGAAGCGCGTCTGGGCGCTCATCGAGGCCGACTCCGGCGGCGTGTTTCGCTCCGACGATGCGGGCGCGACGTGGACGAAAACAAATTCCGACAGGAGCCTCAGACAGCGCGCCTGGTATTACACGCGCATTCAGGCAGACACGAAAGACACGAACACGGTCTACGCGATGAACGTCGGATTCCATCGTTCGACAGATGGCGGCAAGACCTTTCGTCAGGTTCCGGTACCACACAGTGACAATCACGACCTGTGGATCTCGCCGACTGACAACAACAGGATGATCAACGGCAATGATGGCGGCGCGAATGTGTCGTTCAACGCCGGGCGCACGTGGACGGAGCAGGATCAGGCCACGGCGCAGTTCTATCACGTCACGACAACGAACCATTTCCCTTACCGTGTCTGCGGCGCCCAGCAGGACAACTCAACAGTCTGTGGACCGAGCCGCGCGAATGGTGGCATAGGCATCGGAGACTGGTATGACGCGGGTGGTGGTGAGAGCGGATACATCGCTGTGCGACCGGATGATCCCGAAATTATTTACGCCGGCTCGTACGGTGGTTTCCTCACGCGCCTCGATCGCAGAACCGGCTTCGAGCGGAACATCAATCCGTGGCCCGACAACCCGATGGGTCACGATGCGGCAGATGCAAAGTACCGCTTTCAGTGGACATTCCCGATCGTGATCTCACCGCACGATCCGAAAACTCTCTACATCGGATCGAGTGTCGTCTTCAGGTCGCGGAACGAAGG
>JBBREF010000093.1:0-14839 GCA_038203205.1 Gemmatimonadales bacterium
GTGTTTGTGATCGTGCAGACCTTGTTCTGGCCTGCTGCAACCGATACTGAACCGTCGGCCGCGCAATCACCGCCGATGACGCTGGTGTAATTCGAAAGGCTGGTGCCTGTTCCAGCGAGCTCGCTCACGGTGTGGGAGGCGATCGAAACTTCGACCGCTCCAGTGGTGCCGCCGCAAGCTGCGTTTGCTCCGGATCCCGCCGTGCTGCCATCAATCCGCAGGTTGAAGAGGCCGTTGTCCGTTGTCGGAACACAAACCTTATTGACGCGAAGCGTCGGCTTGCGGGTGTTGGTGATCGTGCAGGTTTTGTTGTCGCCAGCGGCAAGGGTGACCGTGCCGTCAGTTGCGCAATCTCCGCCAATCACGCTGCTGTAATTCGCCAAGTCCGTGCCAGTGCCGCCCGTTTCCGAGACAGTATGCTGAGCAGCGGTGACTGTTACTGCTCCGGTCGTGCCGCCGCAAGCGGCGTTCGCGCCGGTTCCTGCAACCGCGCCATCGATCCGCAGGTTGAACTGACCATTGTCCGACGTCGGGACGCAGACCTTATTGACCGTCAGCCGCGGCCTGCGGGTGTTGGTGATCGTGCAAACGATATCATCGTTCGACGCGATCGTAACGTTGCCAGCCGTGACCGTTACTGGGTTGGCGCCAACACGGGTTACGCAAACTGCTGCGGAGGCCGTGTAATCAGCCAATGCCGTATTTGTCCCTGCGGTCTCACTCAGGTTGTAGGTGCCGGGTGGCAGCGATGTTCCGCTTGCTCCGGTGGTGCCACCATTGCCGACGTTCGTAGCTGTTGCGACGTTCGCCGGAACCGAGTTCTTGATGAACAGGTTGAACACGCCTGGATCATTTGTTGGAACGAGCGCCTTCTTTAGCTCGATCTTGCCAGGCAGGCGAGTGTTCGTGAAGGTGCAGACCACGTCGTCGTTCGGCTGGAGCGTAATGTTGTTGGGGCCGAGGCTCGTGCCTGAACCCCGAGCCGCTCCGCCAACACGATTCGAGCACGCGTAGGTGGTCGAGTAATTCGCGGCCGTGAAGTCGGCTTCACCGAACGTGTGAACGGCACCTGGAGCGCTCGTCGAGCCGGCCGTAACCGTCTGCGATCCGGTGGTACCGCCGCAGGACACGTTGTTGGCGAAAGAATTCGAGCCGTCGATCAGAAGATCGAAGGTTCCGTTATCCGTTGTCGGGGCGCAAACTTTTCTAACTTCAAGTTTCGCGGTCTTGAGAACGTCAATCGGAAGCTGGAAAGGCTCGCAGTTGCATTTTGCCTTGTTGTCAGGAACAGTCCCGTAACGGAAGCCCGTTGCACCGCCTGGCGGCGTGATGGGGCAGATCCTGTTCTTAGGATCGGTTGGGTCCGTGCTGTTGAGCTGATTCTGCCATCCAATGCAGGCGCCGACGTCGAGCGAGCCGTTGCCATTCGTGTCTGTACACGTGAGTGTCAGCACGTCGAGAGGTACCGTCGTCAGGCCGCTGGCAGACGCCATGTCTCCGCACGCGTCGTTATCGGTATTCGGTACACCCGTTGTACCAGGGACCAAATTGAAATGTGCGCACGAGCCCGTGCGAGCATCGCCTCCGTCAGTCGCGATCCAAATGCCGACATCCCAGCGGTACGTCGCACTGGTCTGGAGAATAGCGCTCGTTCTGGCATAGATCGTCTGGCCTTCTGTGCAGGGCACGGTGGCGCCAGGCGCGAGCGGCGTGAAAGGTCCGGTTGCTGATGTGAACGAGTACTCGGTCACAGTTGCGGATGCGAGCGAGATGTCGTTAGCCGTGCAATTCAGAGCGTCCTCGCTGCTCATTCCCGGCGTAAGGCCGGCGGCATAGGAATCGGTGCCCATGCAGGCGCCGACTCCATTGCCGGCGGTACCAAGACCGAATACCGGAGTCGGGGTCGACGCCAAATCGGGACCTACAGGATGTTTCGTCGCCTCGCTACAGGCCACGATCATCAATGCCACGCTTGAAAGCGTGAGCGGGAGTTTCCACCTCAGATGCCGATGCATAATGCCCCTCCGTCCTGCGTTAACGGTTTCGGCGGATCCGCCGATGGAGCTTCTTCGGTAACCCGGCTATCTCTGAGAGACCCTGAGCTTTGCGGACCGGCCTCGCGACCGGGGTGCCGTTTCGGAAGTGGGATTGCACGTTGCTCGAGTAGCGTTTCACTATTGAGGCAAGGACCTACTGAGCAACGCTGACGATGCGGGCGAAGTTCCGCACCGGAAAAACAAAGTCCAATGGGACTGAATGACGCTCGCAACCCACTTTCACCGCAGTTCAATCGGTGAAGACGTGCGACATGCCGCGGATTATTATGATTTGGTAACGGGTCAGACCATTGGTGCATGCACGCTCCAGAACAGAAGCAACAACATCCATCTCAACTGAGATCGTCGTTATTCCTCTTTCGGCGGCAGGATCTTCTGCTTGAGAAGTTCTGCTTTGCATGCCGCCCTCACGGACGGTTAGCCTTTTTCGGAAGGAGATAAAATTGTTTACGAATACGTAACTGACGTTTCACAAATGATCTTCGGCGGAAAGAGTACCCCGGGCGAATCGCGGGCGCAAGAGGATGTTTAGCCCGGGTCATATTTGTGATGTTGAAGGAGATCGTAAACAGTGTGTAAAAACAAAGGGCCCCGAAGGGGCCCTTTGGATGTGCGAATTGGATCTGGGAACTTCAGCTTTCTTATATCACCGTTTACTCGCTATCGTTTGCCGTTGTTCCTGATTTGGACCACGAGCTGCGCCGACGCGGTTGCGCCCGATGAATCCGCAATCATCAGAGTAACCGTCATCGAATAATTGCCCTTCTGCATGTAACTGTGATTCGTCTTTGGACTTGTAGCGGATACAGTTGACGTGCCGTCTCCAAAGGTCCATCTGTAGCTTACGATTCCTCCGTCATCGTGCGATGCAGACCCGTCGAAGCTGCAGGTTCCCTTTTCGCAGCTCGCGGTGAATCTGGCCACGGGGGCGGTGTTCGCACCTGGAGGAGGATCCGTCGACGGCGGTGAAACGATATCCCCGCTCCCGGGGCCATTGACGCGCAACATGAGATTTGGCGATCCCGATCCCAGAGCGGAGAGCACGCCAGCGGTTGACTCGGCCATGATATCCCTAGCGACCGTTGGCGGAGTCGCGCCGGGATGTTGCTGCAAGTAAAGTGCAACCGCACCGGTGACGTGCGGCGCCGCCATGGAAGTTCCACTGGCCTGTCCTGTTGCGTTGTCGTCAGTACTCAAAGCAGATGTGATCGCCTCGCCGGGAGCATAGAGATCAACACAACTTCCGAAATTCGAAAAGGAGGATTGTGCGTCTGTCCATCTCGAAGCACCGACCGTCAGCGCAGCACTGACACTCGAAGGGGAATATCCGCACGCATTGGATGCAGCATTGCCTGCTGCAACGACATACGCAACTCCCGAAGCAATGGAATTTTGCACGGCGGCATTTAGTGCTGTCGAGTTTTCGCCGCTGAGACTCATGTTGGTGACGGAGGGGATTTTCCGGTTCGCCGTAACCCAGTCCACGCCGGCGATCACGCCACTAATCGACCCGCTGCCGGTGCAATCGAGCACTCTCACCGAATGCAGCGTTGCGTTGCGTGCCACGCCGAACGTCGCGGCGCCGACGGTGCCCGCCACATGCGTTCCGTGCCAGTGGCATCCATCCGCTCCGTACGCATCGGCGATTGAAGTGAACGCGGGAACGACGCGACCGCCGAACTCAGAATGGGTGCGTCGAATGCCCGTGTCTATGATGTAGACGTTGACGCCAGTGCCGTCGGCTGAGTAGTTGTACTGTCCGTTGAGAGGAAGCGACGACTGATCGATGCGGTCGAGCCCCCAAGTAGCTCCCGTTTGCGTTCCCGAGACAGATACGATTTGATCTTGCTCGACGAACGCCACTCCGGGGTGGCGTGCCAGCGCCTCGGCCGCCTGAAAGGACATCTTTCCAGAGAAACCCTTTATCGCCTTCGAAAAGGTGAAGCGCACCGAGGCATTCGCAATAGCCGCCAGACTCGCGGTGCGTCCAGGAACATCCGCAACCGAGTTTTCGAATACCACGATGTACTCGCCCGGAATGCGACGCGAGCTCGCGGAGACTGAGCCGCGTACCACTGGTGCTTGCGCACGGGCGAACGTCTCAATCGCGTTTGCCTTCGGCGCTGTAATCGGAGCAGAGTCTCGGCACGATGCGGCGAGCAGGAAGGTCGCGACAGCCATCGCGGTTGTATTCAGATGTCCGATTGCGCGGCGATTGAACGCCATTGCTTTTCTCCGTGTGGTTCGTTCGGCAGCCCGACCGGCATCGCGTGACGACTCGCATTAGCCTCGTGGATTTGCGTCCCCGCCTTTCGACGGGTTTGCCGTTATCGTGATCTCCGCCCCGGAGGCACGTATTCCTGTCTTGAGTGACGACTGAGCGCCGCACATCGCAACGCCGGGCGCCGAAAACAGAAAGAGGCTCTCTTTCGAGAGCCTCTTTCGTCCAGCGTTGGGAGAGACGGCTTCAGGAGTTGCTGCCCACCGCCTCACACGCGGGCAGCGCGCGGGTAACTGCGCGCTACTTTCCGTTGTTCTTGATCGAGAGCGACTTCTGTACAGTTGACTTCAGGCCCGCTGCATCACTTACCGTCAGTGAAACCGTGACTGAGTAGTTGCCCTTCTGAGTGTAGGTATGCGTCGTGCTTGGGCTCGAGTTGCTGGTGCCCGACGTACCATCGCCGAACACCCAGGTGTAGCTCGAGATTCCGTTATCATCATCAGAAGCCGAAGCGTCGAAGCTGCAGTTGCCCTTCTGACAGCTCGCCGTGAAGCTCGCCGTCGGTGCGGCATTTGCTGGCGGTGGTGGCGGCGGTGGTGGCGCCGGCGCCGGTGCCGGTGCGGGCTGCGCAACTGTACCACCAGTACCATTCACGCGAAGCATCCTGTTTGGCGTGCTGCCAACGAGTCCGGTCAGCGCGCCACTCGTCGCATTGCCGACAATCGCTGAAGCGACCTCTGCTGGCGACGCCGATGGATTCGACTGGAGATACAACGCCGCGGCACCCGCTACGTGCGGAGCCGCCATCGATGTTCCACTCGCGCTTCCCATCGAGTTGTCATCAGTGCTCCATGCGGAGTAGACTGACGAGCCAGGCGCCACGACATCTACGCATCCACCCCAGTTCGAGAAGGAGGAATGACTGTCAGCGCTTGTCGACGCACCGACGGTAAGCGCATTGCCTGCGCTGGCCGGCGAGTAGTAGCAGGCGTCTGACGCCGAATTACCTGCAGCGACGGCGAACGTGATGCCCGCAGCTACTCCTCTCTGCACGGCGTCGTTCAACGCCTGTGAGAACCCACCTGAAACACTCATGTTCGCAACGGCCGGCATTGCGCGGTTCGCGACAACCCAGTCAACACCAGCGATTACGCCAGCTGTTGTTCCGCTGCCGTTACAATCCAGTACACGTACTGAGTGCAAACGTGCATTCTTCGCTACACCAACGCTCGAGCCGGCGACGGTCCCGGCGACGTGCGTGCCGTGCCAGTGACAACCCTGCGCGCCATTGCCATCAGCAATTGACGAGAACGCGCCGACTGCGCGCCCACCGAACTGCGAGTGAGATGAACGAATGCCGGTATCAATGATGTAAACGTTGACGCCGGATCCATCGTTCGACCACGAATAACTTCCATCGAGAGGAAGCGCTGACTGGTCGATTCGATCGAGTCCCCACGTCGCGCCGCTCTGCGAACCGGTGATCTCCATCACCTGGTCCTGCTCGACATACGCAACCGACGGATCAGACGCGATCTCTGCCGCCTTCGCCGCCGTCATCTGCGCTGAGAATCCCTTCAACGCCGCACTATAACTGCGACGAAGCTGGCCCTGACCATTCTTCAGCAGACCGAGCGCCTTGCCCGGCACATCGTTCACGTTGTCGTTGAAGACAACTATGTACTCATCCTTGATTGGCGCATTGCCGCTTCGTGAGTAGACAACCTCAGATCCGGTCGCTGCCATTGACTGCGGAGCCGATACCGGCTCAGCGCACGCGGCGAGTGACAACGCAGTTGCGCCAAGCAACGCGAGACGTACTCCGCCAGAAAACCTGCCACCTGCGTGGATCGACGACATACTCACTTCCTCCTGGATTCGTTCGGTAGCCCGACTGGCCTGGCAGATGGGATTTCCACCGCTTTAGCCTCGTAGCTTTGCGTCGCCGCCTTTCGACGGGTTTGCCTTTGTCGCGACCTCCAGCACGGAGGGGCGAACAGCCATCAATCGACCTTCTTCTCCCCCTCAGACGAGCCACATCCCCATACGTCACAGGCCGGGCAAACATCGCCCGGCCTGGTCCCTCGCTGACCCCCTGACGCCGTTAACGCGTGACTGACGCCATTATGAAATCGCGGTTCATGCGCGTGATCGTATCGATGCTTATCTCTTTCGGGCACGCCTCCTGACACTCACCATATAGAGTACATCCCCCAAAGTCCTCGAGCTCCATCTGCTCGACCATCGAAGCCACGCGCAGGTAACGCTCCGGCTGCCCCTGCGGCAGGTGACCAAGGTGACTGACCTTCGCCGCCGTAAAGAGCGATGCCGAGGCGTTCGGGCACGCCGCAACGCAAGCACCACAACCGATGCAGGAGGCCGCATCCATTGACGCGTCAGCGGCCGTCTTGGGCACAAGCATGGCGTTCGCATCCTGTGCGCCGCCCGTAGCAGCACTGATGAAACCGCCCGCCTGAATGATGCGGTCCAGCGCACCCCGATCAACCACGAGGTCGCAAATCACAGGAAAAGCCTTTGCGCGCCACGGCTCGACATCGATCACGTCGCCATCCCTGAAGCTGCGCATGTGAAGCTGGCACGTGGCCGTACCCTTCATCGGTCCGTGGGCGGCTCCGTTGATCATCAGCGAGCACGATCCGCAGATACCCTCGCGGCAATCGTGATCGAACGCGATCGGGATCTCCCCCGCTTCCGTCAGCCGCTCGTTCACAACGTCGAGCATTTCAAGGAACGACATGTCGGGGCTGATATCGGGGGCATCATACTCGACCATGCGTCCCTTATGCTCCGGACCTTTCTGTCGCCAGACTCTCAGTCGCAGATTCATCACTTATAACTCCGCTGCGAGAGTTTCACGTTCTCGAAGACGAGCGGCTCCTTGTTGAGCCTGGGCTCACTTTCAACACCGGCAAACTCCCACGCTGCGACGTAGGTGAAATTCTCGTCATCACGCATCGCTTCTCCGTCGGGCGTCTGGCTCTCCTCACGAAAGTGCCCACCACACGATTCAGTTCTGTGCAACGCATCACGACACATCAACTCGGCGAGCTCGAGATAGTCGGCGATCCGTCCCGCCTTCTCCAGCGCCTGATTGAGCTCAGCGTCGCTCCCGGGAACATTCACATTCTGCCAGAATTCTTCGCGAAGCTTCGGTATCAGCTCCAGCGCCTTGCGGAGGCCGGCATCGTTGCGAGCCATTCCGCAATAATCCCACATGATTTTTCCAAGCTCGCGATGAAACGAGTCAACCGTGCGTTTCCCTTTGATCGCCAGGAATCGCTTCGTTTGCGCGTCGATTGCCGCTTCCGCTTCCTGGAACGCGGGATGGTCGGCGTCGATGTTCTCGGGTCGTGCGCCCGCGAGATAGTCCCCTATAGTATTGGGGATGACGAAGTAACCATCTGCCAGCCCCTGCATGAGCGCGCTCGCTCCAAGCCTGTTCGCGCCGTGATCAGAGAAGTTTGCCTCGCCTATCACGTGAAGTCCGTCGATGGTGCTCATCAGGTTGTAGTCGACCCACAGTCCACCCATCGTGTAGTGAACTGCCGGGTAAATGCGCATCGGGACCTTGTACGGATCTTCATCGGTGATCCGCTGATACATCTCGAACAGATTGCCGTAACGCTCCCTGATGACCTTTTCCCCAAGCCGCTTGATCGCATCAGCGAAATCGAGGTAGACGCCAAGTCCGCCTTCACCCACCCCCCTGCCCTCGTCGCAGACTTCCTTCGCGCCACGAGAAGCGATGTCGCGCGGCGCAAGATTTCCGAAGCTCGGGTATTTCCGCTCCAGATAGTAGTCGCGCTCGTTTTCCGGAATCGCATCGGGCGCCCGCTTGTCGCCGACTTTCACCGGAACCCACACCCGGCCGTCGTTTCTCAGTGATTCGCTCATGAGCGTCAGCTTGGACTGATACTCGCCGCTCACCGGAATACACGTCGGGTGGATCTGCGTGAAACATGGATTCGCGAAGGCGGCGCCCTTCTTGTAAGCGCGCCAGATCGCAGTCGCATTCGAACCCTTGGCGTTCGTCGACAGGTAGAAAACGTTTCCGTATCCCCCTGGGCCGAGCACGACCGCGTCAGCTACATGTGACTCGATCTTCCCTGTGACCAGATCCCGCGTCACGATTCCGCGCGCTTTGCCATCGATCACGACGAGGTCGAGCATCTCAGTGCGCGGAAACATTTTCACCGATCCAAGCCCAATCTGCCGCTCGAGCGCCTGATATGCGCCGAGAAGCAGTTGCTGTCCGGTCTGACCTCTCGCGTAGAACGTGCGCGAAACCTGAGCGCCCCCGAACGACCGGTTCGAGAGAAGCCCGCCGTACTCCCGCGCAAAAGGAACTCCCTGCGCGACGCACTGGTCGATGATGTTCACGCTGATTTCAGCGAGGCGGTAAACGTTCGCCTCTCTCGCGCGGAAATCGCCGCCCTTTATCGTATCGTAGAATAGACGGTAGACGCTGTCGCCGTCATTCTGGTAGTTCTTCGCCGCATTGATTCCGCCCTGCGCAGCGATACTGTGCGCGCGCCGCGGTGAATCCTGAAAGCAGAAACACTTCACGTTGTACCCGAGTTCGCCAAGCGTCGCCGCTGCGGCGCCGCCACCAAGCCCGGTCCCGACGACGATCACCGAATATTTCCGCTTATTCGCCGGATTCACCAGCTTCATCTCGAAGCGGTGGCGATCCCATTTCTTCTCGAGCGGGCCAGCGGGAATTCGTGCTTTCAGTTCCATCAGCCTATGAACCCGGCGAGAACTGCGACCGGCACAAGTGTGAAGCCGAGCCAGAGAATCGCAGCGATGCCGAGCGCAATCGTCCGGTTGAGCGGGTTACGCGAAGGCTGCGATAGCCCCAGCGAACGAATTGAGCTCCACGCGCCATGGTAGAGGTGAAAGCCGAGCGCGATCATCGCAACTATATAGAAGAGTGCTACCCACCAGATCCTGAAGCTCACCACGATGTTGCTGAAGACGTCGGTCTCGCTGAAGACCCCTGCGGGTCGCCAGTCTCCGGTCGTGAAATGAAGGACGTGCAGCACGATGAAAACCAGGAGCAGCACACCGCCCCAACGCATGGTGCGCGCTGCCCACGTGCTGACCTGCGGCTCCCGGTTGGCATATCCCTCCGGACGAGCCGCACGATTCTGCAGCGTGAGCTGAAACGCTGCAACGATGTGAAGAATTACCGCGACCAGCAGAACGGCACGCGCGATCCAGAGAAGCTTTCCCGTGCTCTTGAGAAAATGCGCATACGCGTTGATCGCGTCGGGGCCGCTGAAAACGAGAAGGTTTCCGCTCATGTGGGCGAGCACGTACCCGATACCAATCAGGCCCGTGACCCCCATCACGAACTTCTTTCCTATCGCCGTCCTGTAGAACTGAATCGCGCGGTTCATTACCGCTTACAGCTTGACGGCGCTCATCGGCTCCCGGACTGCCTCGGCACTGCGCGTAAGCGCTTCGCGTTCTTCGTCCGTCAGTGTCACTTCGAGAATCTGTTCCAGCCCGCGGCGGCCGAGCTTGCAGGGAACTCCGAGGAAAAGGCCGGACATACCATACTCTCCCTCGAGCCACGCGGCACACGGAAGAATGCGCTTCTGATCGCGGACGATTGCCTCGCACATCTGCACTGCCGCTGCCGACGGAGCGTAGTAGGCTGATCCTGTCTTGAGATACTTGACGATTTCGGCGCCACCGTTACGCGTGCGGTCGACGATCGCGTCCAGGCGTTCCTTCGACATGAGCTGGGTAATTGGAATTCCGCTCACGCTCGTGTAGGAGATCAGCGGGACCATCGTGTCTCCGTGACCGCCGAGCACCATCGCCTGAATGTCGCGGACAGATACGTCGAGAGCTTCCGCGAGGAACGAGCGGTATCTCGCAGTATCGAGAACGCCAGCCATTCCAAGAACGCGCTCACGGGGGAACCCGGTGACTTCCTTTGCAACGTATGACATGACGTCGAGCGGATTCGACACCATGATGATGATCGCGTCCGGCGAAGTTGCCTTGATGTTCTCGGAAACCTGCTTGACGATTCCGGCGTTCGTATTCAGAAGGTCATCGCGCGACATGCCAGGCTTGCGGGCAATGCCAGCCGTGATGACGACAATTTCGGAATTGGCTGTCTCGTCGTAGCCGTTGGTGCCGATGACGCGGGTATCGAATCCTTCGATGGGTGCGGATTCCCACTGGTCGAGCGCTTTGCCCTGCGGAACTCCTTCCATGATATCGACGAGAACTACCTGTCGCGCGAGCTCTTTCTCGGCGATGCGCTGCGCGGTCGTGGCGCCGACGTTGCCTCCGCCTACGACCGTGATCTTGTTTACCATTTCAGTTGTTTTTGTTTGGTGAAAGTTACGCTGCGAAAGTTATTTCGCGCAGAGGCTCAAGGCTACCGGCTACGCGCCACAGAATTGCGGACTGCGGAAAGAGGACTGAGCTGATTGCGGGCTGCGGACGCATTGCGGATTACGGATTTCGGACTGAGCCCCATAGCTGATCTGCGCAGTGGGTCCGCAGACCGCAGTCCGAAATGCGTCCGCAGCCCGCAATCAGCTCAGTCCGCTTTCCGCAGTCCGAAATACGTCCGCAGTCCGCCATCAGCTCAGTCCTTTATTCCGGAGTCCGCAGCGCCTTACCCTCCAACTTGTGACAGGGCCCGCAGGCCTCCTGTCCGCAGTTGAAGCAACTCGTGCTCTCGAGGCTTGTCCGCCAAAGCCTGGCGAAAAATCGGCACAATGTCTGCGCCAGCCCGGAATGGATCCCGCAGATTCACTTCGTGGTCACCGAAGAGGCAGGTCCTGAGCCTTCCATCGGCCGTGAGCCTGACGCGATTGCACGTCTCACAATAGGTGTGAGTCATTGGCGTGATGACTCCGATCGTGCCGGGCGCCCCAGGGAACCGGTAATACTCCGCAGGTCCGTTGCCTTGCGGTGCATCGTCTGCCGGGACGAGCGAACCTACCGACGCTGCGCTATCGAGCAGCTCTTCCGAGGGGACAACATGTTCCCACGTGACGTCCCGCATCTCACCTACCGGCATCAGCTCGATGAAGCGCACGTGCCACGGATGTTCGAGTGTGAGTCGTGCAAAATCGACGATCTCGTCGTCGTTGATTCCACGCATCACGACGACGTTGATCTTCACCGGAGACAGGCCTGCCCTCTCAGCGGCTGCGGCTGCGACCAGGGGGTTGAACCGGGTCGTCCGTCGAGAGATTGACGCGATCCTATCCGGTCTAAGGGAGTCGACGCTCATGTTGACCCTGTCGAGCCCCGCGTCGCGAAAAGTCTGTGCAAGCTCCACGAGCCTCACGCCGTTCGTGGAAAGGGATATGTCACGAATTCCCGGTATCGATCGAAGCTTTGATATCAGGACCTGAAGGTCGGGACGTATCGTAGGTTCGCCACCAGTGATCCGCAGGCGCGACAATCCCGAGGGCGCCAGCTGCGCGACGATTCCGGTAATCTCCTCATAACTCAGTATCTCGGCTTTTGGCAGCCACTGGAGTCCTTCGACCGGCATGCAGTAAAGGCACCGGAAATTGCATTTGTCAGTGACAGATATCCGGAGATATTCGATCGACCTGCCAAAGCCGTCTGTCTCCGGTCTTCCGATCATCGGTTGCCCGATCCCGCGTTCACCCACTCGCGACTGCCGTCGACATAGTGCTCGAGCTTCCAGATTGGAGCGCGGGCCTTTGTCGCTTCAACAATGAAACGCACGGCATTCAGGCATGCGTCACGGTGCGGTGTCGCAGCCACGACTGCAATCGAGATGTCGCCAACGTCGAGGCTCCCCACCCGATGCTCGATCGCTGCATGTTCGACACCGAACCGCGCGCGCGCCTCTCCGAGAATTGCCGTCATCTCGCTAGTCGCCATTTCCTCGTATGCAGAATATTCGATTCCAGTGACATCCTTTCCGTCGTGGTCACTGCGCACCGTTCCAAGAAACATTGACGTCGCTCCGTTTCCCTCGTGCGCAACTTCCGACACCATTGCAGCGAAGTCTATCGGGTGGGCCACGACTGCGGCGCGGATCATCCCCCGGCGACCGGTGGAATCAGCGCGACCTCGTCACCTTCGGACAGCATCGTGGTCCGCAGGGCGTAGCTCCTGTTGACGGCGACGAGAGGCGAGGGCGGGAGGAGCGATGCACCGGGCAGGAGTCGCACTTCCGAGAGCACGTGTTCGACTGTGGCACCTGCGGGCAGATCGAGACCGAGCGTGGTCCTGCCCAGTAGATCCGCATATGAGGCGAAAAGGAGTACGGTGACGGTCATCCGACCGCCCTCAGCCTAATCCGACTGGGAAAGCTCGGCGGGTGTCAGCGCGGACACGTCGACGCCGGCTACGAGGGCGCGGAGCTCCTTCGACGGCTTGAAAACGGGCACCGGCCGGGCCGACACCTCCACCGGAGATCCAGTCCGGGGGTTGCGGGCCATACGGGTCTTCCGGCGGCGGATCTTGAAGGTTCCGAACCCGCGAACCTCGATGTTTTCCTGATGCTGAAGCGATTCCTTGACAGCCTCGAGAAACGCATCGACCACACGGGCGCAGTCCTTTTTCGAAATCATCGGTCCCGCAGTCTTCGAAATCTGGGCGGTGACTCTTTCAACCAGATCAGCCTTCGTCATTGACTCCGCCTCAGAAGTGACGCCCTAAAAGTACCGTAACTCGTTAGAAAGTATGGCTTTACTGAAATCGTGTCAAGCGTTTCTAAGGTGTCCCGGCAGCCTTTCAGCGATTAGCTATCGCTTCTTGATCGCGTCGAGGAACTCATCGAAGTGGGGGACGGCGTCATGCGGGCCTGGCGCGGCTTCGGGATGATACTGCACGCCGAACACGGGCAATGAGCGGTGGCGAAGACCTTCCACGGTGCCGTCGTTGAGGTTCACATGGGTTATCTGCAGCTCACTGGCGTTGCGGATTCCCGACGCGTCGCCCTCTACGGCGAAGCCGTGATTCTGGGAAGTGATCAGCACCCGACCTGTCGACATTTCCTTGACCGGATGATTGCCTCCCCGATGGCCGAAAGGCAGCTTCGTGGTCGACCCGCCGAAGGCAAGTCCAAGCAACTGGTGTCCGAGGCAAATTCCGAAAACAGGCACGCCGCTCGTTGCCAGCTCACGCACAGCATCCGGCGCATATGTGATCGCGTCCGGATCGCCCGGGCCATTCGAGAGGAACACGCCGTCGGGATTCTCCGCCAGAACCTCGCTGGCCGGCGTCATTGCCGGCACCACTGTCACGCGACAGTCATGCTCCGCAAACAGCCTGAGAATGTTCCGCTTGATGCCGTAGTCGTAAGCGATGACATGATGAGCCGCGCCCGGATCTCCCCACGTGTACCGGTCACGAGTCGTGACCCTCGATGCCAGGTCGAGCCCCTCCATCGACGGGCACGCCTCGAGCGCGGCCAATGCCTCGGGCGTCGGTGAATCGCCTGTCCCGATGACCCCGCGCATCACTCCTGAAGACCTCAGATGCCGGGTGAGGCGACGCGTATCAACCTCTTGCAGAATCGGCACATCGGACTGCGATAGCCACGTCTCAAGGTCGCCCGTTGCGCGCCAGTTTGAATAGGTCTGCGACAACTCCCTGACAACGACTCCCGCAATCTGAGGGCGGGACGACTCAGGATCTTCGAGGTTGATCCCGTAGTTCCCGATCTGCGGTGCAGTCATGACCACTATCTGACCGCCGAACGACGGATCCGTGAACATCTCCTGATACCCCGTCATGTTCGTCGAGAACACGACCTCGGCGACAGTAGGTTCTGCGCCCGCTGCAAGCGCGGACTTGCCAGGCTTCGAGGAGAGGCGGCCGTGAAAAAGGGTTCCGTCCTCTAGGAGGAGGAACCCCGGTACGGAATGATCGTCGTTCAAGCCCGGGCTATCTTTTGGTCGGAGGCGGCGGAACCGGCGCTGTCTGAGGGGCAGCCGGCGCAGGAGTCGGCGACGCCTGCGGGGTCGTGCCGCCAGTCGCGCCAGCAGCTGGCTCCAGCGGAAGGGCTGGCGCAACCGGCGCCGCACCCGGAGCGACAATAGGAGCAGATGCTGGTGCCGGCGTCCCGAACGTGTCTTCGAGGATCGATCGCGGAGCCGTTGCTCTCGTGGACATGATCTGGAGCACGAAGGCAAGCGCCAGGAACAGGCCGCCGCAGTACCAGGTGGCCTTCGTCAGGATCGTACCCGCTTGCCTGATTCCGACGAAGGCGTCAGGTGACGAGCTGGCACCGCCGAAGTTGGCAGCAAGGCCGCCACCTTTCCCGGACTGGAGCAGAATCGCAGCCGTCAGGACGATTGCGTCGATGATGAGGATTACGAGGAGGATGTTATAGAGCATTTCAGCGTTTTAGGAAGCGATACCACAGCCTCGTAATATACAAGCTTGCGTGTTCGGAGCCAAGAAGTCCCGGCTACAGCGGAATGCGGTTTTCGGACTGAGCTGATGGCGGACTGCGGACGTATTGCGGAATGCGGAGAGCGGACTGAATGCGGATCTGGTTCGGCCCTGGGGTTCGTCC
>JBBREF010000094.1:0-14811 GCA_038203205.1 Gemmatimonadales bacterium
AGAAATCATCCCACGTTGCGTTCGTGACGAGATTGCCGGACCACGAGTGCGCCAGCTCGTGCGCTACGAGACTCACGAGCGATCGATCACCCGCGAGAACTGTCGGCGTCGCGAAAGTGAGGGTCGGATTCTCCATTCCGCCAAAAGGAAATGAAGGTGGCAGCACGAGCACGTCAAAGCGGCCCCACCGGTACGGCCCGTAAAGCTTCTCGGCAGCGACTATCATCTGATCAACTTCAGTGAACTCGTTCGCTGCTTTCTCCACTACTGAGGGCTCAGCATAGACGCCCGTGTTCTTTCCAATCGGCCTGAACGCGATGTCGCCAACTGCGAGCGCGATCAGGTATGGTGGAATTGGATTGCCCATCCTGAACCTGAATACGCTCCTTCCCTCCTCATCCTTTTCGCCATCGGAGCCTGCGTGATCGGCACTCATCACAGCGCGCATTCCGCTGGGAACGCGGATGATCGCGTCGTAAGTCTGTCGAAGCCCCGGACCATCCTGAGTCGGCACCCACGTCCTGGTAAGAATCGCCTGCCCTTGCGTGAACATGAACGGGAGCTTTCCACCTGCAGTCTGCTCCGGACTCAGCCACTGAACAGCCCCGGCCGATGGCGAAGTGGAGTACTCGATCACGATGGTATCACCGGTAGCCGGCAATGCAATCGCAAGCGGCGAACCCATGAACTCACGCGCAGCCCCGACGTTGAATCCGAGAACCGTGCCCTTGCTGTCGGTGATACGACGGATGTCGAGATCTCGTACGTCGAGGATCACGCTGTCGGCGTTCGCGCCGCGTTGAATCGCAAGCCGCGCCGTGCCCGTGATTCGTTTCGTCATGAAGTCAGGCGCGAGATCGAGCGATACGTTCGTAACGCGCGCTTCCTCGGGCTGAGCATATGAGTGCACGTCTTTCGGCAGTGGCGGCAACACCGCGTCCGATACGGCCGCCTGCTCGGCGGGCATGCATCCAATGAGTGCCGCAGCCAGAACCGCCGCAGTCCGAAGGAGAGTTTTCATTTCAGTGACTTGTCCGGGTGAGCGTCTACCTGACCAGTGCAACTGCAAAGCCATCGTAGCCCTTGCTTCCTACTGTCTGAATCACCGTCGATGTGACCCGAGGGTCTGATGCCATCATCTCGTTGAGGCGACGGACACCGACCACACTGGGGTCGGTGCTCGCCGCGTCGATCACTGCCCCTTCTCGCACGACATTGTCAGTGATGATCAGTGCGCCGGGGCGCGACATCCTTACTGCATACTCGAAATAGGCCGGTATGTTCGCTTTGTCAGCATCGATGAACGTGAGATCAAAAGGCCCCGTGCTCTCGGCCTCGAGGACCGGCAAAACATCAAGAGCAGCGCCGACTCTGAGATCGATCCTGTCACTGAATCCCGCCCTTTCGAAGTTCAGCGCCGCGACTTCGGCGTGTTTTGCATCCAGCTCGAGCGTGAACACGCGACCACGCTCTGACATTCCACGTGCAAGCCAGATCGTGCTATAGCCCCCGAGTGTACCGATCTCCAGGATTCGCCGCGCGCCCATCATCGTCGCTAGCATTTCCAGGAACTTCCCCTGCGTTGCGGATACAGCTATCGCGGGCAAGCCGGCCGCATCGCAGGTCGCCTGCACTTCGCCGAGGAGTTCATCGTGAAGGCCGAGTGTGTCGACGATGTACTGGTCGACTTCAATCCAGAGTGCTTCAGTCATTATTTCCGGTGTCCCGTTATATCAGTCTGGCGGATACTTCGCCGAAAGGCGCCTGACCGTGTTGATGTTTCGCCATGTTACCCGCATGTCCAGAAGGCGCTCCATTTTCGAGCTCACGAACCTGGATTCACTCTGCTTCCCGGCGGACACCCAGTATATCTCTCGACCCACTGACGCGAACGAGTCTACCCCTGTGTCGAATTGGCCGAGCAGGCGTTGCTGGTCATCAGAGAGGGCGTTCCGCGTGAACGCGACGTTGAACGCCCCCGCGCTCGCAATCAGGCGGGCGGTGAACGGCGCGGATTCGGCGACATCGCGAATCTCGCTGGTCGTTCGGAGAAACGTGTCGACGGTATAACCGAGCCCATCGTGAAGTGCTTTCTCGATCTTCCGCTCGAGTGCAGGCGCCTTTCCGCCCTTTGTCGTGAAGATGACGTTTCCACTCGCAATAAAAGTTTCCACCTCGAACAGGCCAGTCGACTCGAAGATTGCCTTGAGCTCGCCCATTTTGACGACCCGTCCTCCCACGTTGACCGCGCGCAGGAACGAGATGTAGCGCATCAGGTCGACATGAGCGGGCGAACGCGAATCGGCGGAAGCCCCATCCGGTCAGTAAGCGCAGCGAATCGCGGGTGATGGCGAAGCGGGTCAACCACCGGATGAACGTTGAGGTAAGCGAGCCATCCTCTTCGCTCAGTGAACGCCAGCTCCATCGCGTCCAGCGCTGCGTCCTCATCTCCAAGAGCGATGTGCAGTGTTGCGAGCTCGACGGACGATACGTAGTCGGCGCGGCGCTTCGCCTCGAGCACTTCCAGGGTTTGCCTCGCGTAGTCGAGGTTGCCAGCCTTCGCCAACGAGAGCGACAGCGTCACGTTGGTGTACGTCGCAGCGCCAGGAAGTTCGAGTGCGTCGCGAAGAATGCGCTCTGCCTCCGCATACTCCCCGGCGTACGTGAGGATGAGTCCAAGCACCCGGTAGCTCTCCTCGGCATCCGGGTTCATCGCGACAGCGCGAGAGAGATGGTACTTCGCGCGATCGAATCGGCGTGCGTAGAAGTATGTGTACCCGAGTGATCGCCTGATCGAGACCGACGCGGGATCGCTTTCCTGCGCCGTATGCGCTTCGATCAGTGCCTCCTCGAATCTTCCCTGCGACGCAAGCAGAAATCCGTACCACTGGTGTGCAGTTGCGTACTGGGGATCGGACTGAATTGCGCGGCGGAATTCGGACCCTGCCGTTTTCCAGTCCCAGTCATAGATGAAGATCGTCCATGCCAGTGATGCATGAGCCTCGGCGAGGCTGTCATCGAGGTCGAGTGCTTTTCGCGCATAAAACTTTGCACGTTCGAAGCCTTCGTTGACTTCAACGTTGCGATAGTCGATGTGCAGCGCATACGCGTCGGCCAGACCGGTGTACGCCAGTGCATAACCGGGATCCGCAGCAATTGCCTGCTCGAAATATCTGATCGCCTCGGCGACTCCCTCCGTACTGCGCTTGTTCCATGCGTAGCGACCGCGCAGATACAGTCCGTATGCCTGGACGTTATCAGTGCCGCGACTGATTGCCTCCTCCGTTGACTCGCGAAACGACGTAGCCCTGAGAGTGTTGACTATCGTTCGGGCAATCTCGTCCTGAATAGCGAAGACATCGTCGAGGCGCCTGTCGTAACGCTGCGACCAGATAAGCGAGCCATCTTCGGCAGACGTAAGCTGGGCGGTGATGCGAAGGTCCTGACCGGAGCGTCGCACTGTTCCCTCCAGAATCTCGGATACGTCGAGGATCGCTCCGATCGCGCGGATATCCTGCGATTTTCCCTTCAACGCGAAAACCGACGTCCGTGATGCGACCCGCAGCCCCTCGACCTTCGCCAGCGCGTCGATGAGCTCATCGGTGATTCCGTCGCTGAGGTATTCGTTGTCAGGGTCGGGACTCGCATTCACGAACGGCAGCACAGCGATGCTTCTGGTTGCAGACGCTGTTCGCGCCACGCCAACCGTCACCGCGTTGAGCGCTGCCGTGAACTCGGCAACGCTCCCATACCGCTGCGCTGGCGCTTTGGACAACGCACGCATCACCGCTCTTTCGACTGATGCAGGTACTTCCGGCCGCAGCGAGCGAAGGCGCCGTGGTTTTTCGGTAACATGCTTCGCCATTGTAGCGATCGAGCTCGACCCCTTGAAAGGGGGCTCGCCGGTAAGCATCTCGAAGACGACGCAGGCGAGAGCGTAGGTGTCGGTTGCAGTGCCCACGTCGCGGTCGCCTGCCGCTTGCTCGGGGCTCATGTATTCCGGGGTGCCCAGTGCGATTCCGCCCTTTGTTATGGGCTCGATACCAGAGCTCTCGCAGACGTGCGCAATTCCAAAATCCGCAAGGAGCGCGTGGTCGTCGGCAAAAAGAATATTCTCAGGTTTCACATCACGATGAACGAAGCCGTTGCGATGCGCGTAATCGAGACCCGTCCCGACTTCCGTGGCAATTCGAAGCGCGTCCTGAACCGGGAGGCGGTGCTCGCGATTCAGCCGCTCACGAAGTGACCCGCCCTGGACGTACGGAGACACGTAGTAAAGAAGTCCCTCGAGCTGCCCCGAATCGATCAGCGGCACGATATGCGGGTGCGAGAGTCTCGCCGCAATTCCGATCTCTCTCAGGAATCGCTCGGCACCGACCGATACACCGACATCCTGGCGGAGGATCTTGATAGCGACCTTACGCCGGTGCTTGCGCTCCTCGGCAAGATGGACGACGGCCATTCCACCGTGGCCGAGCACGCCCTCGATGGAGTAACGATCGCTCAGAATGGTCTTCAGCGCTTCGTTCATCGAGAGACGAATATAGCCGAACGCGGAACAGGGGTTGGCATCAAATCGAAGCGGGCTCCCCTTCCGGGGAGCCCGCCTGGTTACCGAGGAAAGGTCTAGCGGATCGTGACGAACCGCTCGAGACGGGCCAGCTCGGTTGCATCTACGTACTTGCCGATCTCGCGACGGAACTGATCCATCGACGTGTAGGGGCGGTATTCCTTGAATTCCCGCAGCATACGCGAGCCGACGCCTGGCACCAGGAGGATTTCCTGATCGGTCGCTGTATTGAGGTCAATCGGGGTCCACAGCCGCGAGAAGACCGAGTCGCGCTGCTGTTCATTCAGTGCAGCGAGCGCCTTATCCAGGGCGACGTTGTTCGTGAATGGGCGAGCTGCCGTAACCGCAGTGGCGATCTCGGGCGTGACGCCTGGGATCGTCGCAAGGTCGGCGGCGCTCGCGGCGTTCGGATCCAGCATTCCGCTGGTGCTCGTCGATGTCGCCGCGCCCATGCCGGCCGTGTCACCCGGCATCGCCATCGCGGCGGACGTATCGGCAGCGACGGTCGAATCGGCGGTACTTGCAGAATCCTTGCTGCACGCGGCGATCGCAATAACAGTGGTGACTGCCAGAAGCTTTACAAATCTCATTCGTTCTCCTTTGAGGCTCGATGGGAGCCAATCGTGCGGTTGCGGCTGAGAGTCAGCTCTCAGCCAGTATTTTGACTTGAATTCAAAGCCGGGTTGCGGAACGTGTAAGCCAGTCCCAGCAATCCTAGTTGCGCCAGCGCCCCTGGGGCGAGTGCCGGTGTTGCTCCCCTCAGTGCTTCCCAGAAAAGTGCCAACCCACCAAGTTCGGGCGTTCTCTCGATCGCGAACTCGGCATTTCCCGCGAGATGCAGATAAACGCCGACTGCCCCGGCAACCAGATAACCAAACATGATGACGTGAAACATCATCAGGCCGCGCTTTCCCGGGGCAAGGCGAACTTGCGCGGTGGCTGCAAGTCCCAAGCCAAGTAGCACCAGTGGAATCCACTGCTGCCAGGTCTCAATGTGCTCCTGCAGAAGCAGCTCGGCGATCAGGCCGAGGGTGCCGATGAGGATTATCACGAATATCAGATCGCGAAGCTCTAAACGTTCGCGGGTCACGTCGCTGTTTGTTGTGAGCCGAACGAAGGCGGAGAGCCTTGCGGCTGCTGCACCTGCTCACTCGCCAGCACTTGCCGAGGAAAACTCAACGCGCAGCCGTTGTCGAGTTCAACTTCGAAACGGTCACCTCCCGCAGTCCGCACGTTCACCACCCGGGCCCCGATTGAGTTGCAGATCGCGTCGCGGGACCCGGATGCAGGGTACGTGAGGCGCGAAGCTCCGCACACTACCGTTACGGCATCAGCGACCGCAACGCGCATTCCTCCAAAATCGAGCTCGACCGTCGACGGAGCGAATCTCACCGAGGCAACAATCCTTCCCACGAGGTTTGGAAGCTTCGGTGGATCCACCGTCACGAGCTGAAGCCGGGGACCGCCTACCGCGACGTTTCCGGACTCGGCGGGCGCGGCCAGGTTCTGCTGAGCAGACAGTGGGGCGGCTGGCGCTCGACGGCTCCGACGGTAGCGGTGGATCTGTTCCCACAACAGACCTGCGGCGATACCAACGCCCAGGCCCGCAATTCCAGCGAAAATCCCCGCGGTCGTGACGATACCGACGAAATACCAGAGACCGCGCGCGAATCGGCCTGCGTCGAGCTGAACTGCAAGCAACCCCCAGGCGAAGGGCGCTGAGCCGATGAACCCCACCAGGAATCCAAGGTAGGCGGCGATGTCCTTGATCGCTGTTCGTCGAAGCTGGTAGAACTCGGAGATCATTCTGCTTTCAAATGTAGCTGTTACGCCGACTCTGTTTCCGGCAGTTCCGGCCGTGGACTTCGAGGTTCATGCCTGAACGGCACCTCGCTTGCTATTTAGCGCTCCGTTAACTCAAACGGGGAACTCATGATTGGACTTGGACTCTCAATGCGAGCGGGTGCCGCTTCAGCGCTTCTGTTTGCGACCGCAGCGTGCTCGAGCACCGGTGGAATTGGCGGGGTACTCGGCGACGTGCTTGGAGGTGGCAGTGGCAATCAGGTTACCGGCACCATCCAGGGCGTCAACACTCGCACGCAGCAGCTCGGAATAACTCAAAGCAACGGGCAGACGGTAACGCTTACCTGGGACAACCAGACTCAGGTTGTCTACCAGAACCAGAATTACCCGGTGACTTCACTCGAATGGGGCGACGAGGTGACAGCGCGTGTCCCCGGCACCAGCAACAACGCCAACTACACTGACCGCATCACCGTCACCCGGTCCGTCGGTGGGGACGGCACGACTTCGGGCAACATCCAGACATTTGAAGGAACCGTGCGCAGCATAGACAGAACGAACGGGATGTTCACGATCAGCTCCGGGAACCAGGGCGTTCTGACTGTCGCCATGCCGTACAACGCGCGGCAGAACGATGTCACGCGATTCAACAATCTCAGAAATGGGGACTTCGTCAGGATCGGCGGCGTGCTTGTAAGCAACTCGCGTATCGACCTCAGGCAGTTCTACTAGCCGTAAATGCAGGGAATCGGCGTTGCGCCGGTTCCTTGCTCGGCCGGGGGCTGGCGCGACCAACGGACCAGTGCAGTATTATGCAAATGGAAGCGCAACTGATGCATGATAAGTGCGGCGAGGCCCTGCCAGCACGACCTTCGGTCACTACGTCTCTGGACGTCTACGGACTTACGCATCCCGGTAAGGTCAGGCCGAACAACGAAGACCACTTCCTGATCTGTGCACTCGAACGCAAGATCGAGATCTACCACACGAGCCTCCCCGATCCATCGATGCTCGGGCGCAGCGAAGGGCTCGCATTCCTTGCGCTCGTCGCGGATGGCGTCGGAGGGGCGCGCGCCGGCGAGGAGGCAAGCCGTATCACGCTCGAGCATGTGACACGTTACGTCTCACAGTCGCTCAACTGCTACTACACGACTGACCCCGACGACGACGAAGGTTTTGTGAAGGAGCTCGAAGACGCGGCCATGAAAGTGCACGCCGAAATTTCGGCCGAATCCGAGCACGACGTCGAGCGACGCGGAATGGCCACGACGCTGACACTCTGGCTTGGCGTTGGCACCAGCGCGTATCTGCTGCAGGTCGGCGACAGCAGGTGCTACATCCTCCAGGATGACGAGCTGGTCCAGATATCGCGCGACCAGACAATGGCCGAGGATTTCGTCGATGCGGGCGTGATCAGGCGTGAAGACGCCGCGTTCGGCAAGTGGACAAACGTCCTGTCCAGTGCGATCGGCGGTCCTCATGCTCTGCCCAAGGTGACGAGAGTTACTCAATCGATAGGCAGTATCGGGCTGATGTGCAGCGACGGGCTCACGCGTCACGTGTCTGACGAGAAGATTCGCGACCGGCTGAAAAACATGACCTCAGCTCGCGAGTGCTGCGAGCTGCTGCTTCAGGATGCGCTCGATGCAGGCGGAGAAGACAACATCACCATCATCACCGGGCGTCCGAAGCCGACGAGCTAGGCTGAGAACCCGATGTCATGCGCCAGCGCGCCATTGCATCCGGGACAGAAGTGAACTCGCAGTATGCCAGCGCTGGATGGCGGACGAGCAGGCTCGTAATACGCTTGAAGTTTCGCAGGAACCGCCTTTCCCCAAGGTCGCCGCTTCTGAAGAGTAGAGTCAGCGGTGTTGTCGCGGGCCGGTCGAGCTCGTGCTGAATGTGCGACCATAAAAGAGAAGGGTTGAGCACTAAGTTGGGCGACCTGCTCGCCACCATCAGCCACGGCGCACGGCGCACGAAACGCCATGCCGGAGGGGTGGTCGTCACGGGAACCATCCACATATCGCCGCTCCCGGAGATTTCTGGCACGAGGTAGTCTGCGCCGGATGGTATCCAGGGCTCCCGCCGCGCCCGTCTGAAATCGGGCAGCGCACCACGAGCATGAGGGTCGTCGTGAACCGCGCCGCCAGGCAAACCAGGCTCGACCGTAAGGTCGTAACGAATGCCATGGCGTCGCAGAAGCGCAACCGCCGCGTTGTCGATCCACCTGTCGCCGAACCTGAACGATTCCGCGGGAAAACCGAATACGCTGCGGAAAGACTCGAGGCCTGTCTCCACACACTCCTCGATCCATGCACGGTCGACAAAATCATTGAGCCACGTTTGCTGAGGCTCGCTCCACCGCCACAGATGAACGTGGGCGGCGGCGTAGTCGCTGTGACTGTCAATCGACTTCAGCATTCGAGGGCAGGCTTCCGCAACGTGGTTCGCGCTTCCCCACGTACCGGCAATCTGCGGGTCGCCGCGAAC
Organism: Gemmatimonadales bacterium; assembly: GCA_038203205.1. GTDB lineage: Bacteria > Gemmatimonadota > Gemmatimonadetes > Gemmatimonadales > Gemmatimonadaceae > UBA4720. The sequence continues at coordinate 8,867 of JBBREF010000094.1, forward strand.
GAACCAGTTGAACGTCACCTTATTGCGAGTTGCCGCTTCGAGCTCACCGCGCAGACGTTCCAGGTGATCGAGCGCGAGGTTCGAAGATTCCCACCCGTCGTCGGTCGCCGACGTCTTCCGGGCATCGGGCTCGACATCGATCAGCAGAAGCACGGTACGCCTGTTGTCCATTCCGAAAGCGTACGATGTGGCGACCGGATGCGCAAAAATAAAGATTGCTAATGAAGCGTCATTAATTATCCTGTTGCCGCGGCGCGTACGGCGAATCCTGACTGTGCGGCTGCATTACGCCACCCGGAGGACTTCGATGAAGCGCTCCACGCTATCAATCGCAGGACTAGCTGTGGTTGCATCGCTGTTCGGAGGTCAGCTATATGCGCAGAACCTGAACTTTCACGTAGGAGGCGGAGCTGCAATGGGCTCGGGCGACCTGGGAGACGCAACGAAGACGGGCTGGATGGCCTTTGCAGGCGCGGACATACCGATTGCTTCGATACCTGGAATGTCGCTCGGTGCCACTGCCAGCTATACGCACATTCCCTACGAAGGCGAGGGTGACGACGCCACGAATATCCCGGCGCTGTTTGCCAACCTTGGCTACCTCTTCGGGGCAGCTTCTCCGAGCAGGATCAAACCGTGGGTGCGAGCCGGAGTCGGAGTACTTCAGCATCGCTATGACGCCGGGAACATCCCGTACGATGAAGAAGATTCAGAAACCAAGGCAGGCGTCACTGCTGGCGCCGGAATCAGCTTCGTAATGCCATCGGTTCGGCCCTTTATTGGCGCATCGTTTGTGTCGGGCGGGTCAGATACGCAGTTCATAGCTGTCTACGCCGGATTTAATTTCGGCGGAGCGGCCAGGGCAGCCATCCGTCGCAGATAGCTCTCGCGCGGGGGACGCCATTCAAGGTGTCCCCCGTTACGCGGGTTTCCCCTTGTGATACGCAACCATCCCGTAACGGATGGCGACTCCGATCAGGATCACGATCGGAAGGAACCATGCCTGCGCGAGGCTTCGCGTACTCAGCAGCCAGATGCAGAAGCCGATGCCGACGACGGCGAGAACGATTCCTCCTGGCGCCCTGAAGCTCGTCGGCTCGCCGTGTTTCCTGCGTAGCGCGATCAGCGCTGCGCACGTCGCGATGTAAATGCCGAGGCGCGAGATTGCCGCGAATGTGGCCAGCTGCCCAAAGTTGCTGGACAGTCCCAGGCCAAGCCCGATCGCCGAGTTGACGAGGATCGCAATATACGGTGTCCGGAGCTTTGGATGCACCTTGCCGAGCGCCGACGGCAGCTCCTTGCGCTCCGCCATCGAATAAAAAATCCGCGGCGACATCAGCGAATATCCGGTGAGCCAGCCGTACACCGAGATGATCACCGCGATGCTCCCAAGTGTGAGCCCTGCCGGTCCAAGCAGCACGCCGAGGGTTTCTGCAACTGGCGCCTTGCTTCCTGCTGCGTTTGGCAGGACGCCGACAACTGCAATCTGGATGAGAAAATAGATGACTGTGATCGCGAGCATCGCCGTTATGAGAGCGAAGGCCGTGTCTCGTTTCGGATCCTTCGACTCACTTCCTGCGACCACCGCCGACTCGAATCCCCCGTAGCCGAACATCAGCAGCAGGACCGCTTCGGTCCACTTCGGCTCAGCGACGACCTGCGTTGCGGCAACGCTGCTCTCGAAGCTCAGACCACCGAGGATGATGACGAGGGCGAGTGGAAGCAGCTTGGCGATAGTGAAGGCGTTGACGGTCCACGCTGCCTGCTTCACGCCGATGACGTTCACCGCTGTAACGAGAGTCATCGCGAATATCATCACCGACGCGCGTCCAAACGGCGTTCCCGTCCACGGCACGAGGGGTGTGAGGTATCCGCTGAGGACGTTCAGGACGGCGGCACACGAGAGCAGGCGGGTCCAGATGTGAAGCCATCCGACCTGGAAGCCGAGATTCGGCCCGAACGCTTCGCGTGTGTAGAGGTAGGGTCCGCCCGCTCCGTCGAAGCGGCTGCCGACTTCGGCAAAACAGAGGACTATTACGAAGATGCCTGCGCCCGCGATGAGCACCGTGACGGGACTCAGTGCGCCTGCAAATCCGGCAAGCGCGGAAGGAAGTCCGAAAACGCCGCTACCGATTACACTGTTGATCACGGCGGCGGTGAGTGCCCACTTGCCGATCGCTCGAATCAGCGACGGTCGCGTCGGATCACCCGGTACAGGCTCGGCTTGCGCTAGAATGACAGTGTCCAGTTGATTGGTTGGGCAAACCTATGGATTGACAGAGTGTCGCGCCACCAATCCTGGAAGAGGGGACCGGTGCAGATGAGCCGCAGTCGATGCGCTAGTCTCCGATTACATGCAGGAGCCTGTCGCGACTGAGAAGCGGCTCGCCACCAGTCGGCACACCAGCCTGAAGAGTGTAGAAGCCCGGCTCGACGAAAGTGCCGGAGAGATCACGCTGATCCCAGACGTCACTGAGCGTGAGAGACTCTTCCGGTGCAAGAGTGTCGAGCCGGAGGATCGCCTGCGCGACCTGCCCTTCCATGCGCCGCCATACCACTGCCCCGCCATCGCCGATGACACTCAGGTCGAACACGATCTCCCGACCCTGCAGATGCAGGTCCGTCGAGGTGTTACCGTTGTTTGTTATCACCACCGAATAGGGGACCGGCGTGCGTGCGTCGACAAATTCGGGAGCTTCGATCCTCACATTGATGTCGTCCAAATCGTTTCTCCAGCCGCCATTGGCCTGAAAGCCCGACCCTATTTAGTCACGAACACCGGCTGGACCCACGCGCGGCTTCCCATCGAGTCAGTCACGCGCGCCCTTACGTACAACTCGTTGCCGCGCAGGCGATAGCTGGCCCGCCTCGCCCCAACCTTTGACAATACACGCCCGCCGCGGCCGATGAACTCGATGTCATACTTGAAGTCACCGCGACCCCGAACGGCAACCATCAACTCGCGGGGCGACACGCGTACAGAGTCGAGCTCGACGCCGTTGCTTGCGTAGAAGTGTCCTTCCTCCATACGTGAAAGGATCGATCGCGCATCGAGTACAGGTGAATTGACGGCGACCCAGCCGCGACCGGGATTCGCCCGCGCGGCGTTGAACTCGCCGGTGAAGTGATGCGCGTCGTCAACCGCAATCCCGTAAATCCGCTTCCCGCCGGTCAGCAGCCGATCCCATACCTCCTCCATCCCGGGCGAGCCGCCGGCCCCGTCGTTGTGAACCAGCGGGTGCCCGTTGTGGATTTCGATCAGCTTGTCATTCTTGACGCGGGCAAGCACGTCTGAGCCGATCGCCCACCCGAAGTTTGGATGATTGATGTGCGGCACACCCTCGACCTCGCGCACTGCGTCAACGTTCTTCTGTACCGTCCCGAGTAAAGTCGTATCGGTCCTTGGCGCGATTACCCGCGGGACGTTCAGGCCATTGACGTGGACCGGTTTGCGCTGAAATGAAGTCGTGAGCTCCTCACCGGGAATGAGGAGAAACGTCGAATCGACGAGGTGGGAAAGCTTCGACGGGTCAACCCACACGTTGTGATCTGATATTACGAGGAAGTTGTACCCGTGTGCCTTGTACCACCGCGCTACGGCCTCCGGCGGTGAGTCTCCATCGCTCTCGAGCGTATGTGTGTGGGTATTCCCCTTGAGCCAGCGACCGGACTGAAAGTCCATGGTCTCGAAACGCGACTGGGCGGCAAGGGGAAGAAAAACTGCCTGGAGGCAGATGGCCCCGACCGAAAGCCACACGCACCGGAGAGTATTCAACTGCTTCATTCGGTATCAAGCTTCACTGATTCTTCCTCAGTCTTCATCAAGTTGGGCATCGGCTCCCGGAGGAGCCCAGGGGTGTGAGACTTCCGGGCGAGCCTTCCGATTATGGCGCCAAACACCACAAGCCCGAGAGCGCCGATGAACGTGAGCTTGTAAATGACGAGCTTCAGGACTGACGCCGGCAGCGCCGGGACAAGATCGAATGCGTAGCCGAGAATGGCAATTGTCCCGACAACAACACCGGCCGCTGTGAAGAAGTTAGCTATGCGCCGCAACTGCATCGTCACGCCTCCAGATTCATCCTGATTACACTACGGCTGGGACTCCCGGAAGTGTCGCCCTTGCAGGAACCGTCACCCTGCAATACGCATACAGGGAACATACTTCGAGACGGCAATGAACGAATCACTCTCCCGCCGGGATCTATTGAAGCGACTCGGCATCGGCGCCGCTGCATTTGCCCTGCCGTTTCCGCTTGCAGCCGCACCCGCATCGCGCTCATCACGCGAAGACTTGCTGCGCGCAATCATCGACGATACCGACGAGGCAAGGCTCGCCGAGTGGTCGGCGAGTGTGCGCAGTCAGTCGCAGATGCTTGGAACGATGACGACTGGGCTGCGTGCGGTGCGCGTCGGCGAGCTCGCAGTGGGCACGCCGTACGAAGCGTTCACTCTCGAGGCATACATAAAGCAAGGCGGCAACCCGACCAGGCAGGAGCCCATCGCGCTTTCGCTCACCCGGTTCGATTGCGTTACGCTCGTGGAGTCATCGCTCGCGATTGCCCGCGCATCAGCGGCAGTTGCTCAGCCGTCCTGGCAACGATTCTCACGGGAAGTGGAAAAGATGCGGTACCGTGGGGGTCGGCGTCGCGGCTATACGTCGAGGCTGCACTACTTCAGTGAGTGGATCAGCGACGGCCAGAAGCGCGGGCTCGTGCGCGACCTTGGTGAAGAGCTGGGCGGAGTGATCGATCCACGGCCGCTGCGCTTCATGACGGAACATCGCGCCAGCTATCCCGCGCTGGCGAACGACGCGGTCTATCGCGAGACAGGCATGATGGAGCGCGCGCTCGACAAGCAGGTGCGATGGATGATTCCGGCAGACCGTATCGGGCGCGTCGTCGATCGAATTGAATCGGGCGACGTCCTTGCATTCGCGACCAACATCCCCGGGCTCGATGTCAGCCACTCGGCATTCGCCTACCGTGATGCCGGAGGGACACTGCGCGTGCTGCACGCGCCACTGTCCGGTGGCGCGGTTGAGATTACGAGATCAACGCTCCCGGAATACGTGGCGAACATTCGCCGCGCAACAGGAATCCTGGTCGCGCGGCCGCTCGCAGGGTGAACCGGTTCAGCTAATTCGCAGCGCTTTCCCGGTACCGACCTGGCTCCGGTGCCCATCGCGAAGGGCAATGGAGCCATTTACCAATACCGCCTTGATACCGACAGGATACTGAAACGGAGCATCGAAGGTCGCAGCATCCGCGATCGTCGACGGATCGAAGATCACAATGTCAGCGGCAAGCCCCTCTGCAAGACGTCCACGGTCCGCGATGCGAACGCGAGATGCAGGCAGTGCGGTCATTTTCCGCACTGCGCTCGCGAGTGTCAAAACCTTTCGCTCCCTGACGTAGCGGCCGAGTACGCGGGGGAAACTTCCTGCTCCACGTGGATGCGGACTGCCGCGGCGCGTTGGACCGTCGACGGCGAAAGCACCGCCATCCGTGCAGACCATTCCGAGCGGATGCGCGAGGATCCGCTCGAGATTCGTCTCGCTCATCGCGTAGCCGAGCATCCCGACGCTCCCGTTGCTGCGCTTGAGCAGGGCTATCGCAGTTGCATAAGGGTCTCGGCCGCGTGAGCTCGCATACGCGCCGAGTCGCTTCCCTTCCGCATCGCGATCTTCGGCGGCCGCAACGCCAGACAGCTGAACGTTGTCCCAGCCTCCGATGAGGTCAACTTTGGCGAGGGTCTCGGATTTGATCCGCGGCGCGACAGAGGGGTCGTCGAGCCGCGCGAAGAAAGCTTTTGTACCACCGTCCCTGCTCCACACTGGAAAAAGGTTGGTTAGCCCAGTGGAATAGGCGAGATAGGGATAGCGATCGAACATGACGTTTGTGCCTGCGCTTCTTGCTGCTTCAATGAGAACGAACGCTTCGTCG
>JBBREF010000095.1:0-14612 GCA_038203205.1 Gemmatimonadales bacterium
GTGACCTGAGGAGAATGTTCGTGCCGCTTCCCGGCTGTCCGCTCGGGACAACGGTTACGCCCGCGATCTTTCCCTGAATCGTCTCGAGCGCGTTACCCGCGGGAACAGGCGCATTCTCGGCATCGACGCGGCCCACGGTGAACGGGACGCGCGTTCCGCTCGTCGGGTCCACCACTCCAGTCGTGACGACTGCATCGAGCGTCAGCCCCACCGCGTTGAGCCTGAAGTTCGCAGTCGACGTCGCACCGCTGCCTACCGTGACTGGCACGGTCTCAGCCCGGAAGCCGAGGCGGCGCGCGGTGAGGTTGTAACGGCCGGCGGGGACGTTCGCGATCGTGTAACGGCCGGCATCGTCAGTCAGCCCACCGAATCGCGTTGAGCCTACGATTATCTGAACCGCCATAAGTGGCCTGTTGTCGGACGAGTCAGTAACAACGCCTGTGATTCGGCCGACGTCCTGAGCGACCGCCGTACGGGAAGAGATTGGCAGGAGGAAGAGGCCCGCGATCAGCGCGAGACCGTACGAACGCAAATGGTGCATCAGACTCTCCGTGTGGTGCGAGGAAGCGAAGCGCGATATATGGCCGCAGGAACGGACGGGGTCAAGCGAACATTTTCGGACTTTCGCCCGGTGATCCGCTCACACATTGTGTTCGCATGATAATCCGACACAAACGATCGGCAGTTCGATATTTCGCGTCCCAGATGTTTGCCTCAGCCTCTTTGCTCCTGGCTGGGTGTTCGGCTGCGATCGGTGGCGCATCGCCCGCATCGAACCCGCCACCTCGCGGGCATCTCGTCGTTGTTGGAGGTGGACCAATCCCGGCGGAGGTAACCCGGCGGTTCGTCGATCTTGCCGGCGGCGCCGGGAAGGCCAGGATCGCAGTGCTCCCGATGGCTAGTGCGCTCGCAACCACCGGTCCGGCAAAGGTGGCCGAGCTCCGGGGTCTTGGCGCTGACGCATTCGTACTCGATGTCGGGCCTCAAGACGCCGACGCCGACTCGATCGTCGCGAAGCTCGACGGTGTCACCGGAGTCTGGTTTCCCGGTGGCGACCAGAATCGCATCATGACGGCCATCGGCGGAAGTCGGACTGCGCGGGCGATCATCGACCGATACGCCAGCGGCGCTGTGGTCGGCGGCACTTCCGCCGGCGCCGCAGTGATGAGTTCGATGATGATCACCGGCGACGAGAAGCGCGTCGGAGGGACGCGGCCTCCGAGTGATTCCGCGCAGGCGTTCATAACCATAGACCGTGACAACATCGTCACCACTCCGGGGCTGGGGATGATCGATGTCGCGATCGTCGATCAACATTTCGTCCGCAGGCGGAGGTTGAACCGCCTGATCAGTCTCGTGCTCGAGCATCCGCGGATGCTCGGTGCCGGGATCGACGAATCCACGGCGATAGTGGTTCGCCCGGACCGCACCTGGGAAATCATCGGTGCCAGCGTCGTCATGATTTTTGACGCGCGCAACGCCCGGATTACACCGGGGACAACTGTTCTGGGCGCTGCCGGTACGGCGATGCACATACTTCCTGCGGGGAGCCTGTTCGATCCGCGCACCGGCCGCGTCGTACGGCTCGGGTCGCCGTGACCGTGCCTGATCTTGAAACGGAACTCTCTGCGACTCAGGTCAACAAAAATGGGGGAGTGGCGTGAGAACTACCGAGTTACGTGATTGCTCTCTCGACTTATGGCATGCTAACGGGCTGCAAACTTTTCTTATTTAGGGGCGGCAAGGCGGTACTGTAGTTCACGCGACACCTCGCTGAGACCACGCCAACGGCTGGACGGAGGGCGCTCGTTTCCGTACATTCAACTATGGCAACCACAACTCGTCCGACATCAAGGCCCGCTACTCCGTCGACCACCGGAAGCGGGCCTTCGCGTTTGGAGGACAATGCGCCGCGCGGATCTGCCCGGATCCGCGAAGGATTTGTCCTCACGTTCGATGATGTCCTGCTCGCGCCCCGCCGCTCACTGGTCATCCCGCGGGACGTCGATACGCGCTCCCGCTTCACCCGCTTGATAACGCTGAATGTCCCATTCGCATCGGCCGCGATGGACACGGTGACTGAATCCGAGATGGCAATGGCGATGGCGCGATCGGGGGGGATCGGCGTAATCCACAAAAACATGTCGATCGACCGCCAGGCTGCTGAAGTCGACCGCGTGAAACGATCTGAGAGTGGGATCATCCTGAACCCGATAACGCTTTCCCCCGATGCAACGCTGCGGGAAGCAGTTGCTGTCATGACGAAGTTCGGAATCTCAGGCGTTCCGATCGTCGATCGAGACGGCCGCCTGGTCGGGATTCTCACCAATCGCGACCTCCAGTTCGAGCGTAATCTCGATCAACCCTTGCGGGAGGCAATGACATCAGAGGGTCTCGTCACGGCGCCGGTGGGGACAACGCTGGATGAAGCTGAACGCATACTTGGCAAACATCGAATCGAGAAACTGCCCGTCGTTGACGAAACGGGCGCACTGAAAGGCCTGATCACTGTCAGGGACATTCACAAGCGCCGCGAATTTCCGAACGCAAACAAGGACGAGCGCGGGCGACTCCGGGTAGCGGCCGCGATAGGCGCATCGAATTTCCGTGAACGGGCCAGTGCGCTCGTCGATGCAGGCGTTGACGTGCTGGTAATCGACACTGCTCACGGTCACAGCGAAGGAGTTCTGCGCGCGACCGCCGAGGCGCGGGATGCGTTTCCCGACGTGCAGCTGATTGCCGGTAACGTCGCAACCCGCGAGGGCGCGCGGGCCCTTGTCGAGCGTGGCGTCGATGCAGTGAAGGTTGGCGTCGGTCCAGGATCGATATGCACTACTCGTGTCGTGACCGGCGTAGGCGTTCCCCAGCTCACTGCCGTGTTCGACGCGGTCGAGGGAGCCGGCGAAATCCCGGTGATCGCCGACGGCGGCATCAAATATTCGGGCGACATCGTCAAGGCAATTGCGGCTGGTGCTTCGAGTGTGATGATGGGCTCGATGCTCGCGGGGACTGAGGAGAGTCCGGGTGAATCGTTGCTGATGGAAGGACGTCGATTCAAGATGATTCGCGGCATGGGGAGCATGGGGGCGATGCAGGATGGCAGCGCCGACAGGTATTTCCAGGAAGGCGAGATGTCGCCGCGCAAGCTCGTTCCTGAGGGAATTGAAGGAAGAGTTCCCTATAAGGGGCCCGTAGGCGATGTGATATTCCAGATGGTGGGAGGCTTGAGGGCAGGCATGGGATACGTAGGATGTGCGACGATCGACGAGCTTCGGAGAGATGCCGAGTTCGTCAGGGTAACAGCGGCTGGCTTGAGGGAGTCACACCCCCACGACGTAGTAATTACGCGAGAGGCACCGAACTACTCAGTATGATGAGTGCGCGGGATATCCCAGCGGTACGCCGGTTGTAAGCGAATTCTTATGTTCTCCGGGGCTGATCTTCCTTGACAACAGTTGTCGCGACGCGACAACTTCCCCACGCTTTCCGCATGTAAACGAACACACATCCCCCCTGGCAGGCTCGACATTTCGACGCCTGCCGGGTCGTAGTCTGTCCTACATACGCGCTGTCGGAGAAAACCTCGAATGGGTATTTGGTCCAAGAAAAGCGTGGCCATGCTGCAAGCAGAAGCGGCGGGACCGGAAACCGAGCACACGTTGAAGCGAGCCCTGGGCGCGCTCAACCTTACTACGCTCGGAATCGGTGCCATCATCGGAGCCGGAATTTTTGTTCTGACCGGAACCGCTGCCGCACAGTACGCTGGCCCTGCAATCGTGTACTCGTTCATCCTTGCTGGACTCGGCTGTCTCTTCGCCGGCCTCTGCTATGCCGAGTTCGCCGCGATGATCCCGATCGCCGGCAGCGCGTACACCTACGGTTACGCCACGCTCGGCGAGCTGACCGCATGGATCATCGGCTGGGATCTCATCCTCGAATATCTCTTTGGCGCCGCAACCGTCGCGGTTGGCTGGTCTGGATACTTCTCCGCTTTCATGAATGAGCTCGGTTTCAGGATACCGGTGCAGTTCACGGGAGCGCCCCTTGGCGTGGAAGGCACGCACAATCTCGTCGCCTCACAGATCTGCTACGATCCCGCTACCAACAACGTGATCAAGGTTGCTGCCGGTCAGGTCTGCGACACGACACGCTACGCGGTGACGCAGGGAATACTGAATATCCCCGCGATGGTTCTCGTCGGCCTCATGACGGTGCTGCTCGTTATCGGAATTCGTGAATCAGCACGATTCAATAACATCATCGTAATCGTCAAGACGGCCATCGTGCTGCTCGTGATCGGCTTCGGCTTCATGTACGTGAACTCTGACAACTGGCATCCGTTCATCCCGGAGAACACGGGGACATACGGCCAGTTCGGCTGGTCCGGCATCGTTCGGGGTGCCGGTGTTATTTTCTTCGCGTACATCGGGTTCGACGCCGTGTCCACCGCGGCACAGGAGGCGAAGAATCCTCAACGCGACATGCCGATAGGAATTTTGGGGTCGCTGGCGGTCTGTACCGTGTTGTACATCCTGATGTCGCTGGTCATGACGGGGCTCACGAGCTACACGAACCTCGACGTTCCGCACCCGGTGTTCGTCGCCATCGATGCAGCCGGGCCGGCTCTTTCATGGCTGACTCCGATCATCAATATCGGAGCGATTGCAGGCCTCGCGTCCGTCGTGCTGGTAATGCTCATGGCCCAGCCGCGAATCTTCTATACGATGTCGCGCGACGGGTTGCTGCCGCCTGTGTTTGGCAAGATTCACCCGAAGTACAAGACCCCGTACGTGACGACGTTCGCAACGGGTGCCGTGTGCGCCCTGATCGCCGGCTTCTTCCCGATTGGTCTCCTCGGGGAACTCGTGTCGATCGGGACGCTGTTTGCGTTCATCATCGTTGCAGCCGGCATCATCGTGCTGCGCCGGGTCAGTCCTGACATTCAGCGTCCGTTCAAGACGCCACTAGTCCCCCTCGTCCCGATTCTCGCGATTCTCATCTGCGGCTACATGATGTTCAGCCTGCCGTCTGATACGTGGATTCGACTCGCAGTGTGGCTCGCGATCGGCCTTGCGATCTACTTCTTCTACGGCAAGTCGCATTCGCGGATTGGAGGAAGCAAGGCCCAGGGGTGACCGATCTACTGACGGTATCGAAACAAAGACAGGCATCGATCGAGCGTCTCGCACTGGAGTTCAGTGCGGGGCGCTCCGTCGTTCTGTCGACCCACATCAACGCGGATGGCGATGGATGTGGCTCGGAAGCGGCTCTTGCCCGCATACTCGCTGCGCGCGGGATGGAAGTTCGCATCGTGAACCCGACGCCGTGGCCGGACACGTACGAGTTTCTTCTCGGAGGTGACGTAGTCGATGCGACCCGTGAGGGGCCCGCGGCTATCCGCAAGGCAGATCTCGTCATCGTGCTCGACATCAGCGATGTCAAGCGACTTGGGGGTCTTGCTGACAGCGTTCGTGCGCACAAAGGTCCGAAACTTGTAATCGACCACCATATCCCGAGCGACGAGCCGCCTTCGACCGTGATGTTCGCCGATACCTCGGCGTGCGCTACCGGCGAGCTGATTTACGATCTGGCAGTCACCTTGGGAGCGCACATCACGCCGGAAATTGCAGTGGCGCTGTACGTCGCAATCCTGACTGACACCGGCGGATTCAGGTTCAGCAATACGAGCGCGAGATGTCTTTCTGTCGCCGGACAGTTGCTTGCCGCAGGAGTAGAGCCGGAGGAGATGTACCGAAGGCTTTACGCGTCTCACCCCATCGGGCGGCTGCACCTCCTGCGTGATGCGCTTGCGACGCTGGAAGTCGATCCCGCATATGGCATTGCGTGGATTTCAGTGGCTGCGGGTGCTGCGGAAGAGTACGGGCTCAAGTCCGAAGATCTCGAGGGTCTTGCTGAACATCCCCGAAGCGTCGGCGGAACACGAATGGCGATCTTCTTCAGGGACCTTGGACATGGGAAGATCAAGGCGTCGTTCCGAAGCACGGGCGGCGTGGATGTCAACGCGTTCGCGCGGCAGTTCGGCGGCGGCGGTCACGCGCGCGCGTCTGGGGCCCTCATACCCGGCACGATCGAAGAAGTACGCTACAGCGTCATCAATGCTGCGCGCGAGTTCGTGGGGAGCGTAGCCGGGAGCGAGTAGATCTATCAGCCGTGAGGACGGTGCAGGCTCCGCTCCGAGCTGAACCCTTCCGGATAGCGCTTCTTCAGCTTCTCGACGTTCATCGTCGCCACTTCACCAAGTCCCAGCCCGATGCCGCGTGAGGCCAGAGCGCAATACCAGAGAATGTCGCCGATCTCCTTTGCGATCTTGTCACGCGTTGCATCATCGAGCGGATGACCGTGAAACATCACTTTCTTCACGTGGTCAGCGATCTCGCCTGCTTCGCCGTTCAGACCGAGGGCCGCGGCGTTGAGCATCGTGCCCGAGTCGACGAGGCTTTCTGGCGACGCGGTGCGAAGTGCGAGGTTCTGGTATTCGTCGAAGGGCGAAAAGTCTGGCATGTGATCAGCGCGTTGGTTTCGTTGTGAGAGTGATACTTCCATCCATTACTTTTTCCACCACAGCCTGCTGCTTCTCCCACGTGGAGTCCGTTTCTGATGCCTGGCCGGTCCTGATAATCCCGAACATACCGAGATCGACGTGCTCAGGCGACTGCTCGTCGTCCTTGAGAAAGCAGGCGATCACGTAGTCCCTGTCAGGCAGCATTGTCAGCGTCAGCTCGCCCACCGGGTCCTGGCCGGCGCGGCCGTGAAGCAAACCGAAGCTCCCCTCGAAGAGGGCGTCAGGATCGCCGCCTGCGTCCTCCACCTTCGCCACGCTGTCGAGTGTCACGCCTTTCCTGAGGAGACTCAGCGCAAGCTGATGCCGCTGCTTGCCCCGGTTCAGCATGAGGAAGGTGTGCTTTCCCGGCCGCACTTGCCGCGGATACTGGAACGCATAGTCGGTCGCGATGATCGTGTCCGTCGGCAGCTGGGGGAGAGGCGCGACGGCCTGCGCGCGGTCTATGGATATCGCCGTGTACATGCCGAGGTCATAGTGCCGCTTGGCATCCGCCGAATCCCGGAAGATGCAGATGACCGCGTACTTCTCGCCGGGTCGGAGGTTCACGCTCAAGCCCGCGTCGCTGCGGCCTCCAGCGTCGGCGAACAGCACACCAACCGGTCCCTCGGTGATGTCGCGCACACTCTCGCCGCTTCTCACGACCTCGAGAAACTTCTCAACCGACACCCCGGGCTTCAGCCGCGTGATGTTAAGCTCGTGGCGGACCTGTCCGCGATTTACGAACTCGAATGTCGTACGGCCAGCAGGAAGTTTTGCAGGTGCAGTGAAAGCGTAATCAGTTCCAACGACCTCTACTACGTTTCCGCGACCAGGCTTCGATGTTGGAGTACAGGCAAGCGCCGCAATCCCCAGAGCGAGCAGACCCCTCAAGGAAGCACGAGCTCGTCGTAGGTTTCGGGCCGCCGGTCGCGATAGAACTGCCATGTATTGCGAACCTCACGAATCTTGTCGAAGTCGAGCTCCGCTGTGACCAGCTCCGTCTTGTCGCGCGAACCGGTCGCGAGGAACTGCCCGCGCGGGTCGCAGAAGTAGCTCTGACCGTAGAACTCGCCGATGTCCCACGGCTGCTCGCGCCCCACCCGGTTGATCGCGCCGACGAAATACGCGTTTGCCACAGCGTGTGCCGGCTGCTCGAGCTTCCAGAGGTACTCTGACAATCCGGCGACCGTGGCCGAAGGATTAAAAACTATTTCGGCTCCGTTGAGCCCAAGTGCGCGCGCACCCTCCGGGAAATGCCGGTCGTAGCAGATGTACACGCCGACTTTGCCGTAAGCGGTCTCGAACACCGGATATCCGAGGTTACCCGGCTTGAAGTAGAACTTCTCCCAGAACCCCGGCGCCACATGTGGAATGTGGTTCTTCCGATACTTGCCGAGGTACGTACCGTCGGCGTCGATGACCGCGGCCGTGTTGTAATAGACGCCAGTGCTTTCCTCCTCGTATATCGGAACGACGATCACCATGCTGTGCTGCTTCGCAATGTCCTGCATCAGCTTCGTCGTCGGTCCATCGGGAATCTGTTCGGTCGAGTCGTACCAGCGCGTCGTCTGCTCAGCGCAGAAATAGGGGCCGGTGAAAATCTCCTGCATGCAGATCATCTGCACGCCTTCGCGAGCCGCCTGCTCGATGATCGGGATGTGCTTTGCGAGATTCGCCTCCCTGATCGTCCCCAGCGATTCGCTGGTGCTGCACGCGTGAGTCGCCTGAATCAGTCCACACTTTACTATGTTTGGCATTCTTGATCCGTCAGCTTCCAGTAACAGGGTTACCCGATGCGCCGTATTCCCGCGCCAGCGAGCCTGCCTGACCGCGCATCAGGATAAGATACGATACGAAACTCAGTCCGAACGTCACGAACCAGGCGTACGTGTAAAGCGTGTCGAGAAAATCGGGATTCGGGATCTGACCACCAGGCGTGGTCGCGGCATTGATGAAACCGGGAACGACCGGCAGCACAGATATGACCAATGCCGCGATCGCGCGCAGGTTTACTCCGTTCGAGTACGTGTATCGCCCCTGCATTGAGAAGAGGTCGCGAAGATCGAGATGCTGCCGGCGCAGAATCCAGTAATCGGCGATCAGAATTCCGCCGAGCGCGCCCATCAGGCTCGAGTATCCGATGAGCCAGGTAAAGATGTAAGCTGCAGCATCGGAGTAGAGCTTCCAGGGCATCATCGCTATGCCGATGACCGCAGTGATCAGCCCGCCGGTGACATACGAGATGCGCCGGGGGCTGAGGTTCGAGAAGTCGTTAGCCGGCGAAACCACGTTGGCAGCCATGTTAGTGGTGAGCTGCGCGGCGAGAATCACCAGCGCGCCGACGATGATAACTGCCGGAGATCCAATCCTCGTGATCAGGACGACGGGATCCCAGATTGCTTCGCCGTAGATCACTATGGTCGCGCTGGTCACCGCGACACCGATGAACGCGAACAGTGTCATCGTGCCAGGTAGCCCGAGAAGTTGTCCCATTGCCTGTGAGCGCTGGCTTCTGGCGTACCGGGTAAAGTCGGGAATGTTGAGGGACAGTGTTGCCCAGTACCCGACGTTCGCGGTGAGCGCGGCAGGGAAGAGAACCCAGAAGGGTGTAGTCCCCTGTCGCATGGTCGTGGAACCGGCGAGCACATTGGACATTCCGCCGCCGTTCCTCACTGCCCACACGAGCAGCGCCAATCCACCAAGAAGCAACAATGGCGCGGACCAGCTCTCGAGCACCTTGATGCCTTCAGTACCTTTCAGGATTACGAAGACCTGTACGAGCCAGAAAATTCCGAAAGCGATCGCCTTCGACGCTTCGATTCCCGACCAGCCGGGCCATACCGCCGTCAGCAGTGCGTCGAGTGCAAGTCCGCCGATCCACGTTTGAATACCGAACCATCCGCACGCGACGACAGCGCGCAGCATCGCGGCGACGTTCGCTCCCCTTACGCCAAAGCTCGCGCGGCAGAGAACCGGAAACGAGATCCCGTAGCGCGTGCCAGCATGCGCGTTGAGGATCATCGGTATGAGCACTATCACGTTGCCGAGCAGAATCGTGAACAGTGCCTGATACCAGTTCATTCCCTGCTGCATCAGGCCCGATGCGAGCGTGTACGTCGTGATGACGACAGCCATGCCGATCCACAGCGCCGCGATGTTGTACGTCGACCACGTTCTCCGCGACAGCGGCGTGGGCGCAAGATCCTTGTTCCATAGTGGACTTCCGGAAAGCTCCTGCTCCAGCTGTTCGGACAGTTGCATCGATGGTTGGTTGGAGGCCGGCCGTGATACCCGCGACTATTGTAGCGCCATCAGGCCCGCCCGGGAACGCGCCAGCCACTTTCCACGTCCCTCTTTTCCCGTGACGCGGTAGTCGTCAACAATGACTTCGCCGCGCGAGATGGTGGTACGGGCGAAACCTGCGAGATCCCACCCCTGAAACGGAGACCAGTCAGCGTTCGTTTCCATCGTGTCGCAGTCTATCTCGATGGTGTTCTCCGGATGAATGATCGCGAGATCCGCATCTGCGCCAACTTCGATGGCGCCCTTCCGGGGATACAGGCCCATGATTTTCGCTGGATTTGTGCTCAGCTTCAGGCACATCTCCTCGAGAGTCAGTCGGTTCTTCAAGACGCCGTGGGTATAGGTGAGTGGGAGCAGTGTTTCGAGGCCCGGCATGCCCATTGGAATTTTCGTCCAGTCACCGTTCCACATTGCCTTCTGCTCGCGCGTGAAGGTGCAGGTGTCCGTCGATATGACGGAAACCTCGCCCTCCTTCAGTCCCTGCCACAGTCGATCCGAATCCGCTGGCTTTTTCAGCTGTGGGCAGCACGCGAAGAGGTGTCCGTCCTCGCGGTCGAAAACGGAATCGTCGAGAACCAGGTACTGGGCGCAGGTTTCAGCCAGAACGGGAACCCCTCGCTTCTGCGCAGCCTTGACGATCTCGGTACCCTCGGCTGTCGACATGTGGACGATGTAGAGTTGGCCGCCTGTGGCTTCACTCCACGTGACTGCCCGCTGGATTGCCTCTGATTCAATGAAGTTTGGCCTGGTCATGCGATGCAGCCTGGCGCCGTACTGTTTCATCAGTTCGGGTGTATGGTGACGCTCGATGAGCTCGT
This sequence comes from Gemmatimonadales bacterium, assembly GCA_038203205.1. Taxonomy (GTDB): domain Bacteria; phylum Gemmatimonadota; class Gemmatimonadetes; order Gemmatimonadales; family Gemmatimonadaceae; genus UBA4720. Next base: position 10,684 of record JBBREF010000095.1, read on the forward strand.
CGAGGACGCGCGAGGACTCGGCGTGGACCAGGAGCATCGTCCCATATTCCTTCATCTTCTCGAGTGTACCGAAGAGGGCACGGTCATCAGACTGCCAGCCTTCGGACTCGTAGATCATGAATTCCTTGAACGTCGTAAAACCACGCTCGACCATTCCCTTTATCTGATCACGATGTTCGTTCCACCGTGTGATACAGATGTGAAACGTGTAATCGATCATCGCCTTGCCATCCGCGCGCGCCATCCACTTGTCGGCGGCGTCGCTTAGCGAGTCGCCTGCGTACGGGATCGCGAAGTCGATCAGCGTCGTCACGCCGCCCCGCGCGCCGGCGCGTGTCCCGGTGCGATAGTCGTCGGCCGATACAGCGCCCATGAAAGGCAGCTCGAGGTGGACGTGAACATCGAGCACACCGGGAATGACGTGGTGACCTTTTGCGTCGACGATACGTGTGCCTGGTGACGCATCGAGACCGTCACCGATCACGGCGATCTTTTCGCCGGCAATACCGATATCAGTGATCCGCGCTCCGTCGGGGGTGACGACGTTCCCGCCCCTTACTATCGTGTCGAGTTTCACTACTGCTCCGATTGGCTGGCTTCGTTAAGTCAGGGTGCGCGTCAGGCTCCTTCAGCCGCCGCGAGTGCGCGATGCAGAACGTCGAGTGCAAAGTCAGCGTCTTCCGTCGTGATGCACATTGGCGGCTTGATGCGGAGCACGTTTCCGTCGATTCCGCCTTTGCCGACCAGCACCCCCAACTCGCGAGCGACCTCGAGCACCTGCAGGGTCTCGGCTTTTGCAGGCTCTTTCGTCACGCGGTCACGGACAAGTTCGATCGCGAGCATCAAGCCCATGCCGCGGACATCTCCGACGAGGGGATGTTCCCGCATCAGGCTGTGAAGGCCTGACTTGAGTCTCGCGCCGACAACGCGCGAGTTGTCCTGGAGACGATCCTCGTCGATCACGTCGATCACTGCATTGCCCGCCGCCATACAGACGGGGTTGCCGCCGAACGTATTGAAGTGAATTCGCTGCGTCAGTGCCTGGGCGATTTCCGCGGTGGTCGTGACCGCTGCGAGCGGCACGCCGTTGCCGATTCCTTTTGCCATTACAACGAAGTCAGGAACGACGTCGAAGTTCTGGAAACCCCAGTAGTGATCGCCTGTCCGGCCAAATCCCGTCTGCACTTCGTCGGCGATGCACACTCCACCGGCCTCGCGAACGATCGCGTATGCTTCGCGGAGATAATTTTTCGCGCCGTAGGTGGCGCCTCCCACTCCCTGGATTGGCTCAGCTATGAACGCTGCAACCTTGCCCGGCGTGGAAAAACGTATGAGATCCCTTATATCTCCCGCACTCTTCGTTGCAATTTCCTCGGGCGTGCCGCTGAAAGGACTGCGATATGGATCCGGATTGACTGCGTGGTGAATTCCGCCGCTCATGTTGACGGGGTACTTCCACGTACTGTGCGACGTGAGCGTGTTCGAGAACGGAGATGCGCCGTGATATGAATTGCGAAGCGCGATGACATCCGAGTTGCCGGTGTAGAGACGCGCCATCTGGATTGCGAGGTCGTTGGCCTCGCTCCCTGAGTTCACGAAATACGTGACGTTCAGGCCTTCTGGCATCTTCGAGGCAAGCTTTTTAGCGAGTTCCGGCATACCGGGGTGAAGGTAGATGGTTGTTGCGTGCTGCAGTTTCCCGACCTGATCCTGGATCGCCTTAGTGATCTTCGGATGGCAGTGGCCACAGGAAACGGTGACGATGCCCGCGAGCATGTCCAGGTAGCGTTTGCCGGTCTCGTCGAAGAGCCACTGCATGTGGCCCTCGACGATCATGATGGGATCCTTGTAGATCGTGAAGATCGCCGGGTTTGCATACTGCTTTCGCGTTGCCAGCACTTCATCGCGTGAAGGTCCCGTATAAGGCTGCGGCACGTGACCGCAGGCAGGCATTTCAAGCCTGGCGCGGCGCGGTGATGCGGGCGTGGACGGAGCGGCTGTTGCAGTCATCTTTATGCAGTCGCCTGCGCTGACTCGATCTCCGGCGGGGCAGCGTAACCCTCGACTGGCTCGTACCCCCCTGCGTAGTCGGCTTTCTCCGGACGCCGGATCGCCGACTGCAGAACAACGCGATCACGCCGCGATCCGCGGAAGTCCTCCAGGGAAATGAAACCGTGCTTCTCGAGGAACTCACTGTACTGCTCGTTCAGCCGTTTGATGACATTCGGACCAATCGCATGATCGAGCATCGCCGAGGTGCAGACCTGAACCGTTCCGCAACCAAGCGCGAAGTAGCTTGCCGCCTGCGACATGTCTGAGATCCCGCCAATTCCGGAGAAGCTCTTGTCAGGGAATGCCTGCGTCAGCTGCGCCATCTTCGCGAGCGCCATCGGCAGAATAGCGGGCCCGCCGAGTCCACCGCTGGAAACGAAGCCATCGACGTTGATCTCGAACTCGAGAGTTTCGGCGTCGATCAGCGGCAACGACGGAAACGTGTTTGAAGAGACAATTGCGTCGGCTCCGCCGACGAAGCATGCACCAGCTTCCTCAACGATGTTGGCGGTCGCCGGCGTGAGCTTGCACCAGACAGGTATCGTCGACACTTCCTTCACCGCTTCGGTGACAGTCGAGCACAGGACTTTGTCCTTGCCGATGTTGGAGCCCATGTCTTTCCTGTCCATGTGCGGGCAAGAGAAATTGAGCTCGAGTCCGTCGGCGCCGGCTTCCTGACAGGCTTTCGCAAGCGTCTGCCAGTTGCCGAGCTCCTTGTCATTGCCTGAGCCAGCCATGATCGAAGCGATGAGAATCTTTCCCGGATGTCCCTCCTTGATGCGGCGGATACGGGGCTCCCACCAGTCGATCGCCTTGTCCGAGATCAGCTCCCAGTTCCAGGACGAGTGCAATGCGGCGTTATCGCGCTTTTTCATGGAAACCTGCGCGTTCTCGGTCGAAGTCCGCATGAACTTGGCTTTCGCGCCGTAAACGTTGACGACCGGGTGTAGTCCGATCGTCTTAGTTACAACTCCGCCCCAGCCTGCATCGAACGCACGCATGATGTTGCTCTCTGATTCCGTCGGTGGGGCGGAAGAGAGCATGAACGGGTTCTCGAATTTGATACCCGTAAAGTTCACTGAGCAATCAACAGCCATTTCTTAGAGCCTCCCAACAAAGGATGAGTCTGCCAGCTGTTCGCTGTTCGCTGTTCGCTGTAGTCCGAAGTCCGCAATCCGTAATCCGTCCGCAGTCCGCAATGTCTAAGACATCCAGTTCACGCCGTGCTCGCTGTTCCATTTGGTCGTCATCTTCTTGGATCGCGTCCAGAATTCAATCGACCCCTTGCCGGTGATGTCGCCAACCCCGAAGCGCGACTCGTTCCAGCCGCCGAACGAAAACGGCTCACGGGGAACCGGAACTCCAACGTTGACACCGATCATTCCCGCGCTTGCGTGTTCCATCACGTAGCGGGCGGTCGCGCCGCTCTCTGTAAATACAGAAGCCGCATTTCCGTACGGGGAGGCGTTCTCGATCGCAAGCGCACCATCGAGCGTCGGGGTGCGGATAATGACCAGCACCGGGCCGAACACTTCCTCCTGGGCAATACGCATGTCGGGCGTGACATTGTCGATGATGGTCGGACCCACCCAGTAGCCATGCTCCCTTCCTTTGACTGACGGGTTCCGCCCATCGACCAGAACCCTTGCGCCCTTCGATTCCGCCTCCGCTATGTAACCTTCGATTCTCGCGCGAGCCTCGGCTGAAATCACAGGGCCGAGGTTCTCACCGGGGACGACTGTGCGGGCGTGATCAACCATCCGCTTGATCACATGATCGGTGCTCGATACCGCAACCATTACTGATGCGGCCATGCATCGCTGGCCGGCGCACCCCGACATGGAGGCCACGATGTTCGACGATGCCATCTCGGTGTC
>JBBREF010000096.1:0-14580 GCA_038203205.1 Gemmatimonadales bacterium
GTGTCATCGTCAGGAGAACCACGCCGCCGATCAGGAACAGCGACTGCCTTGCGAACTCCGAGAAGTTGTAGCTGAGCACGGTCTGGAGAACCGTCGTGTCGGCGGAAAGCCTGCTCGTAAGCTCGCCTGTGCGCTGTTCCGTAAAAAATCCGGGTGACAGAGTTATCAGGTGTGCGAAGAGGTCGCGACGCAACGAGGCAATTATCCGCTCTGACGTGATAGTGAGCAGATACACCTGCGCAAAATTGAGAAGGGCCTGAATCGCGAATAGGGCGACCAGGCCGAGGGCGATCCTGTCGAGCATGGAACTGCTGCCCTCAACGAACGCAGCGTCGAGGAGGTGCCTGACGATCTGGGGGAAGGCGAGCGCGATCGCGACGCTTACGAGGAGACACACGAGCGCCGCAAACAGCTGCGTTACGTGCGGCTTGATTCGCGGCAGGAGTGATCGCAGAGGCTTCGGCGAAGGCAGACGCTTCGCCGACCGGGCCTCGGCCATCAGAGCGGAATTTTTCGGTCTACTACCATCGCCACGAAGAGAAGGGCGAGATACAGCAGCGAATACTTGTAGACCCACCAGGCTGGAGCTGTCCACTCTGCAGCGCGGCGCATTTTAATGATTCCCCATAGCAGCAGGAGCCCGAGCACCAAGGCGGATGCGAGGTAGATAACGCCAAAGGCCCCGAATGTTACCGGGAGCACAGTGATTCCGATCAGGACGATTGTGTACCACAACATCTGGTTCATCGTTTCGCGTTCACCCCATACTAGGGGCGCCATCGGAACCCCCGCCTTCGTGTAGTCTCGCTGTTTGAGAAGCGCGAGTGCCCAGAAGTGTGGAGGAGTCCAGTAAAAAACGATGAGGAATAGATAGACGGCAGTAAGGTCAACACTTCCCGTCACCGCTGCCCAGCCGACGAGTGGAGGGAACGCGCCTGCAGCGCCGCCAATGACGATGTTCTGCGGTGTCGTGCGCTTGAGCCACTTTGTATAGACGAAGACGTAGAAGTAAAACCCGGCGAGCGCTAGCGCCGATGCGACGACGTTGACAAAGGTCGCGAAGATGAATGTTGCGGCTGTCGCCAGCGCGACGCCGAAAGCCAGCACCGACCTGCCGCTCATTCGCCCGCTTGGGATCGGACGCAACCGGGTGCGCGCCATCATGTCGTCGATGTCGCGGTCCATGTACATGTTGACGGCGTTTGCACCGCCGGCCATGAGATATCCGGCCAGCATTACTACAACGAACAGTCCGAAGCCCGGAGTTCCAGCGACGAACATTGGCGCTGCTGTTGTGACGAGCAGCAGGGAGATGATGCGCGGCTTGGTGAGCATGACGAGGTCCTGCAGGAGCGTCCGCTCTGCAGGTACCGCAATCGCGGGACTCGACATCACGCGGCAGCCCTCGCCGGAACCTGCTGTTCCTGCGTTCTCGCAGCACGCGCGCTGAGCAGCGCAAGGACCACGATTGCGAGCCAGACCAATGTGCCCATCGCCTGATGCAGCGACCGCAGGAATGCCGGGAACGCCATCTCGATCATCGCTGCGGCCACTAGAACCTGTACGAGGGCTGCGCCGAAGGCGATTCGAGCTGCGCGCACGACGGGCTTCGGGTCACGGCGCTTGCCTGCACTTATGGCAATCCCGAGAAGGTGACCGAACAGGAGAAACGCGATCACTCGGTGAACGATGTGAACGGTGAGCGCAGCACCATCAGCAGTTATGGTGCGACAGAGCGGAAAACCAGTGCACGATGATGCGGCATCAGGGAGATTTGCAGTCAGCGCACCCAGCGCAAGGGTGAGGAGTGCGAGTATCACTGCTATTCGCGACGAGCGCCACGCGCGGGGCGATCCTCCCGCAAGATCAGACTTGGCGCCGAGTCCGCCGGCGCGAAAGACGGCGACAGCGAGCGCTGCGAGCAGCGACATCGCGATCGTGAGGTGAGCGGCGATCACGAGCGGGTTGAGCTCGAGCTTGACCGTAACCGCGCCAAGCAGCGCTGCAGTCAGTACGAGTACTGCCGCGACAGTTGCAGGTCCAAGAATTCCCCCTGGGCCGCTGACACCGGGCGTGCGACGCGACATTAATGCCCTGACGAGCAGTGCGAGCACCACCAGCGAAAGCGCGAATGCGAGGTACCGGTGGCTGATCTCGATGATCAGGTCGAGACGGTCGTGCGGAGGGAACCATTGACCGTTGCATTTCGGCCAGTGATCGCCGCAGCCCATGCCGGACCCGGTGATCCTGACGATCGCGCCGAAGACTATCTGCACGAACGCGAGGATCAGTGCGATATACGAGAGGCGTTTGAGGGATGACATTATCTAGTTGAGCGCGCGCCAGGTGGCGGCGAGTAGTGCGGCAAGAATGATTGCCGGAATGATTGCCCAGATCATTTCAGTACCGCGCGGCGACCGGGGAACTCCGGCGGAAATCTCGACGGTTCGCGGTGGCGCGAACGCGGCGCGAAGTATTGCGAGTTCAGCGATGACGCACAGCGCCGCTGCTATCCAGAACAGCGGCTCAGCGTAGGCGTGCATCAGTCCTTCAGCGTGGTGGTGCAGTAGATACTCCAGCGGGCGTGTTGAAACGTCGCGGCTAAAGCTACTCGCGCGTCAGGGGGCTTTGCAGTACCGTTTGCGCATGTCTGACACCCCTCGTGCGGCCTCCGCGCCGCGAGCTTCCGCCGCCGCAGGCGATGTGATGGATTCCGAATCAACAATCGGCGCTGACGGTCTGGCGCGCCGAATCGGGCCGTGGACCGCTATCGCGATTCTTGTTGGCAGTACGATCGGGTCCGGGATTTTCCGATCGCCCGCTGGCATCGCCGATAAGGTTCCGGGTCCGTTGCCGCTCATGATCATCTGGGTTACCGGCGGTCTGTTCGTGCTGTGTGGAGCCCTGACACTCGCTGAAATTTCCGGTGCGTATCCGCGGACTGGCGGCGTGTATGTGTTCATTCGGGAAGCGTGGGGTCGTCTGCCTGCCTTCCTGTTCGGGTGGGCGGAGCTGGTAATGATTCGCGCTGCAGCTCTTGGCGCCATATCGACAACATTCGCTGAGTATCTGATTCGCGTAACCGGAAACAATCCAGCGCTCGCGCCCTATTCGACTTACACCCACTGGGTTGCCGCAACGGCGATTTTTATCGCCGGTTCGATCAACTACCTCGGCGTGAAGCGGGCAGGCGTCATGGTGAACATGGCGACGGCGGCTAAAGTTCTGGGCCTCCTGACTGTAATCGGTCTGGCGTTTCTCATCGGACTGCCGCAGACTGGCGGGCACTACACCCCGGCGATGCCCGAGGGAAGCTTCTCGATCGCTGCATTCGGACTGGCCCTCGTATCGGTGCTGTGGGTCTACGATGGCTGGGCAGATGTGAGCTTCATTGCGGGAGAGGTCGAGAATCCAAAGCGGAATCTCCCCCGCGTGCTGATCATCGGCACTCTCAGTATCATCGGCATCTATCTTCTGGCGAACCTGGCATATCTCGCGGTTCTTCCGGTGAGCGAGATTCGCACGTCGCCCCTCGTCGCTGCCGATGTGGCCGAGCGAGTGATGGGCAGGCCGGGGGTGACGTTCGTTTCGATCGTGGTGATGATCTCCACCTTTGGAACCTTGAGCGCGGTCATGATTACAGGACCGCGGATCATATTTGCGACGGCGGCTGACGGCATGTTGTTCAAGCCTCTCGCCAAAGTGCACCCGCGATTCGGAACGCCGTACGTCTCGATTGCCACCGTTACTGCCATCGGCGTGATCTTCGTGCTGCTTGGTAGTTTCGAACAGCTTGCTGACGCTTTCGTTACTGCGATCGTGCCGTTTTATGCGATGGCAGTTGCGTCGATCTATGTGCTGCGAAAGAGGCCTGGTTATGCGCCTGGGTTCAGGGTGCCTCTGTACCCGATCGTACCGGCGGTTTTTGTTGTGGCAACGCTGTCGCTTCTGGTTAACGCGATCATCGACGATGCGAGCAGGTGGCCGACGCTCGGAGTCATTGGCGCGATCCTTCTTGGGATCCCTGTCTACTATATGACTTCAGGGCGCAGGCGGACTTGAGACGCGGATACCGAAGCGTTTCATCGCTCTTACCCGCGGCAGGCAGGCTTCGCTTGCCGCGGTTCGTCCCTGACGGTAGTTTTTAGGCGGTTCGGAACCCCCGCTCACGCCATAATCTTCAAGCATTCATTGATGCAGTCTTTTTGCAATACCACGACCCTGTTGAGGTCGTGTGATCGGCAGTTGCAATCGTCGGTTCCGCTTTTTCATGCACCACCAAATCCCTTTTCACAGGCTTACACCATGCTCATTCGTCGTTTGACCCGTCTTGGCGCGGCCCTGTCCTTCGTTGTGTTTGGAGCAGCAGCTTCGACAGCGAACGCCCAGGGAATTACATCCGGCGCCGTCAGTGGCTTCGTCACTGATGCCGACGGCAACGGACTCGTTGGCGTTCAGATAACCGTCACCAACCGGACAACGGGATTCGTCGTTCGTACTACCAGCCGCGAGGGCGGACGCTACGCCGCGCAGGGTCTGGAAACCGGCGGACCATATACCATCAACGCGCGCCGAATCGGATTCGAGCCGGCAAACCGCGACAACGTCATGATCCAGCTCGGCCAGACGAGTCGTCAGGATCTGCGTATGACCGCACAATCGGCGGACCTCGGCACCTTCGAGGTGCGGGCCAGTACCGATGACATCATCTCCCCCTCGAAAACAGGAACCGGGACGACTATCTCTGAAGAGAGTCTTCGTCGCCTCCCCTCTCTGAACCGCAACTTCACAGATTTCGTCAGGACTGTTCCGCAGGTGAGCACGACGACGAGTTTCCTCTCGGGCGGCGGGGTCAACCTTCGTCAGAACTCGATCCAGATCGACGGCGCGCAGTCGGGTGATCCGTTTGGTCTTGGAGGCAGCGGACAACCGGGTGCTTCAGCTGGCGCCAAGTCGATCCCGCTCGATGCGGTGAAAGAGTATCAGGCGCTGCTTTCTCCGTTCAGCGTTCGTCATGGCAATTTCGGTGGCCTCCTGATCAACGCGGTCACGAAGACCGGCACGAATGAATTCCATGGCAGTTTGTACGGGAATACCCGCAACCAGGACATGACTCGCTCGCAAGCCTATCTGGGCGACTTTTCGCAGCAGAACTACGGCCTGACCCTTGGCGGCCCGGTCATGAAGGACCGGATCTTTTTCTTTGCGAGCGGTGAGATCCAGCGCCGAAAGGAGCCCGCGCAGGGTTCGTACATCGGGGCTGAGGATCAGTTTGTTTCCCAGGCGACGCTTGACCAGTTCACGAACATTCTTGGTAGCAAGTACGGCTTCAACGAGGCCGGCACTGGCGACCGGGTTCCGAGAGAGAATCCGAACCGCAACTTTTTTGGCCGTATCGACGCAAACCTTCCCTGGAGCACCCGACTCGTTCTCCGCCACAACTATGCGTCGGCGGATCAGGTCGTATTCGGGGGACGTTCTTTCGGAACAGCACTAAGCCCGAACTTCCCGCTCACGTCAAACAAGTATGACCTGAGCAACACCACTCACAGCTCCGTCGTTCAGTTCATCACGAATCTCACGAGCGGTGTCTATAACGAACTGCTGTTTAACCGCGGCACGATCAAGGACTTCCGTACGGTGCCCGTTCGGTTCCCGCAAATCACGATTACGGCCGTCCCGCGCAGCGACGCTACCGGCAACGCAAGGCTTGTTGCTGGAACAGAAGTGTCGTCACAGGGCAATTCGCTCGACCAGACAGTCTACGAGATCACTGACAACCTTACGATTCCGCTCGGCGCCCACTCGATCACGCTCGGAACGAAGAACCAGTTCTACAAGTCGGTGAACCTGTTTGCACAGAACTCGATTGGTCACTGGACCTTCGCAAACCTGGCCGCGCTCGAAGCGGGAACGGCGTCCAGCTATGTATTCTCAGCTCCGGCTCCGACGGATCCAAACGGTGGTATCTCGACCGTCAAGGCCAATCAGTACGCTGTGTATCTTGAGGACGCGTGGACCGTCAACCCGAAGCTCACGCTGACCGGTGGAATTCGATGGGACAAGCCTGACTTCAAGACTCTGCCCCCGGAGAACGAGTCAGTCTTCACGCAGTATGGTCGCCACACGAGCAGCGTTCCGACGAAGGCTCAGTGGTCGCCACGCTTCGGATTCAACTGGGACATCAACGGTGACGCAAAGAGTCAGCTTCGCGGAGGCGTCGGTTCATTCTCGGGCGCTGTGCCGTTTGTATATCTCTCGAACGCGTTCGGTGCATCGGGACTGAGCGGATACTCGCAGCTCACCTGCAACAACAACGCGCCGACCAACACGTCGACCACGTCGCTCCGCACCCCGACGTTCAGCACGGCTGCCATCGACAATCCGCCGACTGCTTGCGCTGACGGTGCGCGTCCCAACGGTACCATCGCGCCTGGCTCAGCGCTCTCCGGCCCGTCAGCAGGCGCAAACGTGGCAACGATCGATCCGGATTTCAAGTTCCCGAAATACGTGAAGTCGACGCTTGCATTCGACCGTCGTTTCTCGAACGGTCTGCTCGCGACGATCGAAGGTCTCTACACTCGCTCGCAGAACAACGCGTTCTACCAGAACCTCGCACTCGCTGGCGTGCAGGGAACTGATCAGTTCGGTCGTGTACTCTACGGTACGATCACTGCGACCGGCGCAACGGCGGCTACCACTGGTTCGCGCCAACAGGTTCTCGACGTGACGAATTCGTCCGGCGATTACATCTGGAGCGTCACCAGCCAGCTTCGCAAGAAGTTGTTCCAGGACCGCCTCGACGCGACTGCTTCGTACACCTACCAGCAGGCCCGCGACGTCGTGTCGCTTACGAGCAGCACCCAGGGCTCGAATTTCCGCTACCAGAGAAGCATGAGCGGCCGCCTTGACGACATGTCGGTTACGAAGTCGAAGTATGACCAGCCCCATCGCATCGGTATCACCGCTTTCTACCGCATGCCGAGCCTGACTGACATCTCGGTGTTCTACAGTGGAAGCTCGGGAGCGGCGTATGATTACGTCTATCTCTCGAACGGCGGCACGACGGGTGACCTCAATGGCGACGGTCAGACGCAGAATGATCTGGTCTACGTTCCGACGGATGCGCGTGATGCAGCGCAAATACTCTTCACCGGCTACAACGGCACTGCTGCACAGCAGGCAACTGCTGCCTCGCAGGCTGCCGCATTCGATGCGTTCATCTCGAGCATCGACTGCCTTGATGAGGCTCGCGGCACGATAATGAAGCGCAACGCGTGCCGGAATCCGTGGATCAACCAGATCGACCTATCGCTGGGGCAGTCACTCGCGCCATTTGGCGGCGGCCAGAATTTCCAGCTTCGGCTCGACGTCCTGAACTTCGGCAACCTGTTGAACAAGAAATGGGGCGCCCAGGCTTTCTCGGATCAGGGTGCGACTTGCGGCCCGATCTGCAGCGCGACGCCGCTCATCAGGCACACGGGTAACCGTGTGGCCGCTGGCCAGCCGACTCTCCCAGTAGTCACGTTCGACGAGACTTTCAAGGCGTTCGACTCACAGAATGCCGCATCGAACTATCGGATGCAGCTCTCGCTTCGCTACAGCTTCTAGTCATCGTTCTGCAGAAACATGGCGGGCACCGGCTTCGGCTGGTGCCCGCTTTTTTTGTTCCCACCTGTCTCCTGATACGCGATGCCTTAAGATTCGTTGAGATGAGCAGGCTCTTCTTGCTGGCCATGACGCTGGCCGCACCTTCGATCTTGATCGCGCAGGCAACCGTCGATTCAAGTCTCGTCGACTCAACGGGAGTGCGCATCGCCCCCGTGACGGTGACGGCGACACGCCAGATGACTTCCATCTTCGCGACTCCAATGGCTGTCACCGTCATCGGACGACAAGCCATGGAGAACAAACGCGGCTACTCCCTCGACGATGCCGTCGCCAATGTCCCCGGCGTACTCGCGCAGTCGCGATACGGTGCCAGCGACATCCGCATTACGATTCGCGGGTTCGGGGCACGGGGCGCCGGCGACAGGTCCAATGCCGGAACCTCCCGCGGAATCCGGGTTCTCATCGACGGCATTCCGGAAACCGAGCCCGATGGCAGAACGTCATTTGATCTCGTCGATCTGGCTGCCGCGAGCCGCGTCGAAGTCGTCCGCTCGAATGCGTCAGCGCTTTGGGGAAATGCAGGGGGAGGAGTCATCGCGATCACCACCGCGCCGGAGATCGACGGCGCTCTCATCTCCGCACAACAGATGGCAGGCAGCTTCGGTTTCCTTCGCACAGCGGTTCAGGCAGGAACGATGCTTGGGCCGGCAACACTCGCCGTCACGTTCACGAACACGATGCAGGAAGGATATCGCGAACACTCGGACAGCCGGCGCGCCCTCGTCAACGCTTCACTCACATCGCCGCTCGGCAAGGAAACTCAAGTCGGAATGTTCGTCGCAGCGGCGAACGACCTTTTTCACATTCCAGGACCGTTGACTCGAGTTCAGGCGGAGGAAAATCCGCGCGCAGCGAACGCGACGTATGCCGCGCGCGACGAGCGGCGCTTCAACAGGCTGGGTCGCATAGGAGTTTCACTTCGACATTCAATCGACGAGACCTCGTCGGTTTCCGGAATGCTGTACATCAACCCGAAAATCCTGCAGCGATCGGAGCGCGGCACCTTCCGCGACTTCAATCGTCACCACCTCGGCGGGAATCTGCTCTACCGCTCATCATATCGACTCGGCTCGACGCTTCCTGCAAGCACGACATTCGGTGTCGATCGTGCGCAGCAGAGCGGCTCGGTTCTCTTCTATTCCCTGACAGAAGCGGGAACCCGGGGCAGTGAGCTGCGCGACAACAAGGCCGAGGGAGCCGCGAACACCGGCGTGTTCATCTCGCAGGAGATTGGGCTTGGCAGCCGACTTGGCGTCGATCTCGGGGCACGCTGGGACCAGATCCGCTACGACTATCGGGACTTCATAAATCCGACGCTCGACGACGAACGAACCTTCTCACGTGTATCACCAAAAATCGGCATCAATTATCGACTCGCTGCTGCACACAGCGTGTACGCGAATGTGGGCGGCGGCGTCGAAGCGCCGGCAGGTAACGAGACGGATCCGGCATCGACATTCGGGCAGGATACCGTGAGAGGCATCAATCCACTGCTCGAGCCGATTCACTCGACTACATGGGAGATCGGAACGAGACAGTCGATTCCGATGAATGGACTATTCGGTTTCGCGGCGTACGATGTCGCCCTGTACAACACGGAAGTGTCGAACGAAATAGTACCCTATCGCGGAGGGCGGTTCTATTTCTCCGCGGGCAGTGTTCGCCGGCAAGGAGTTGAGCTGAGCGCATCCTTGCTGGGCTCGGATGACCTCGAAATTGCCGGAAGTATCACGCTCTCCCGCAATCGGTATCTGGAGTACGCTATCGACTCCGTCCACTACGGTGTGCCCGGTCGTCTTGCCGACTATTCAGGGAATGCGGTCGCCGGAGTCCCCAGCAACTTCTACAGTGCGAGTTTCCGGCGCGCGCTCACCGCGTCGATACCGCTGGTCGCGCATGTGAGTGTGCGAGGTGTCGGAAATCATTACGTCGATGACGCGAACAAGGTGAGCGTTCCGGCCTGGCGGACATACGGCGCGGGCTTGAGGACTACAAGTGCTTTACCACTCGGACGATTCGCCGTAGGGGCTTTCATGACAGTCGATAATATTGCCGGCACTCGGTATATCGGGTCGGCCTTCGTTAACCCCGATATCGTCGACGGCGTTCCCGTTGCGTTCGAACCGGGAGCCGGTCGATCCTTTCTTTTCTCGGTTTCGGTTCGGGCGAGGTAGCGGCAGGTCACCCGCAGGGCACGGTTCATCACACTTGTGACCGCTGGCTGTTGCGGGTCTTGTGCACGGTCTCTACTATAGGAGGGAAGGGGCGCTCCTGGAGGCATCCCATGAATGCAGGGTCGAGGAATCACCGGATACGGCTTTCACCCGCTTGTGCCTTTCTGGCAATCGCGGTCCTCGCGCTGTTTCCGGCTGCACGGGCAGACTCTCAGAGCCTTCAGGGACAGACGGCGATCGTCATCGCATTCGTCACGGACACGATGGGCAGGCCTCTTTCCGGGACTGACGTGCAGGTCGTCGGAACCGGCGTGCGGGCCACCACCGATGAAGGTGGCCGCGTCGCTCTGCTTGCTGTCCCTGCCGGAAACGCTGTTCTCCGCCTCCGCCGCCTCGGGTTCGCCGAGATGACCGTGCCGATTGCGGTGACGGCAGGCATGCCGCCCGAATCGCGCTACCGGATGACTCCGGTGGCCGCCGATCTGAAGGAAGTCGTCGTCCGGGCGAGCACCCTCAAGCCTGAACGCTACGCAAAAACTGGCAAGTTCGATTCGTTCTATCGCAGGCGCGCGCAGGGCAGTGGCACGTTCCTCACGCGAGAGATCATCGATGCGAGGAGTGCGCAGAAATCCGAGGACCTGCTGCGGATGACGACGGGAATCAAGATCCGCTATCGCGGTAACAGTCCGTCGATTCACTTCTTGCGATGCCCGAAGGTCAACGTCTACATCGACGGCATCCGAAGCCACGATCCGTCACGCGATTACTTCGCGCTCTCGCCGCTGGATATCGAGGCCATCGAAGTCTATGCCGGAATGGCGCAGGTCCCGCCGGAATTCAGCCCGCAGCCTAACGACTGTGCCGCGATTGTCGTATGGACGCGCTGGCACGGCGGCGATTAAACAGATAAACGCCGGGGGCTTCGCCCGCTGTTACCTGTTAGCAGCACTAGCTCTCGGCTATTAGCTGTCTCGACATGCTAACAGCTGCGCGCTGGTGCTGCTAATCGCTAACAGCACGCGAAGCGTTGCGACGTTAGGTCACCCGCTCTTCGTCAAAAGATTTTGAGGTTGATGTATCGCCGCGGATCCCGCTTGACGTCAGCCAGAAGCGAATCCATACGCTGCAGCACTCCGCGCAGATCGTTGTAGGCTCCCGGGTCATTGAGAGCCATGCCAACTGTGCCATCACCCTGATTCATCTTCATCACCAGCGAATCGAGTCGCGCACTCGTCTGGCGGAAATCCGCACTGAGAACAGCAAGGTTGGCCGACGCCGACCGCATGTTCTGCAAAGTCGAATCGATCTTCGCTGAATCGATGCCTGACGTGGCCTGACGGAACGACGCCTGCGTTGCGGTCAGCTGCCTGTTCTGCTCTGCCGCGATCACGGCAAACTGCGACACCAGCCTGTTCATGTTCGCCATCAGCTGATTCGACGTGGCGAGCGTCTTCCGCATGTCGGCGACCCCACCGTCAGCCACAAGCTCCTGCTGGAAACTCGAAGTTATCGCGTTAACTGAAGTCGCAATCGAATCTGCCTTGCTGGTGATTTGCGCAATTCCTGGTGGGCTCGCGCCGACTGGAATTGTGTCGTTGGCCGGTATCGACTGGCTGTTGGGCCCTACCGGAGTCAGCGCAATTGCCATGTCCCCGAAAATCCCGTTCGGAATCACTGTCGCAACCGTGCCGCGCGGAACCTTGTGAGTCTTGCCGACACGAAACGTCGTCAGCACAGTCCCATCCTGACGCAACTCGACCTCGTCCACGTAGCCGACGTTCACACCACCAAGAAGCACCGGTTGCCCCTGCTTCAGTCCTGCCGACCACGGGAACTTCGCGTAGAGTGCGTAGCCTTTTGTCAGGCCGCCACGTGCGAGCCAGAGTGATCCCACTATCGCGATCGCGAGGGCCAGTGCCATCACAATGCCAACGAGTACATCGTCGCGTTTCTTCATGCTTGTAGGTAAGGTGCCAGGAGTAGGGCAGTGAGCGCATTCAGAACGAGAATCGCCACCGACGTAACAACCACCGCCTGAGCCGTGCTGCGTCCAACGCCCTCGGCCCCCGCGGTTGTGGTAAAGCCTTCATAGGAGCAGAAGAACGCTATCGCTCCACCAAATATGGTAGCCTTAATGATACTGTAGACTATCTGGAACGGCGTGAATGCAAGCCGAAGCCCTTCTGAAAATGCCGCCGCGCTGACGTCAGTGGCCATCACCGCGGTCATGAAGGCAGTGCCGACGCCAACAGCGTTCGCGAATATCGTAAGCACGGGGACCATCACCAGCGCAGCGAGCAGCCGTGGGACTATCAGGTAAGCCACAGGGTCGTAGGCAAGCGTCTCGAGTGCGTCGATCTGCTCGGTTACCCGCATTGTGCCGAGCTCTGCTGTAATTCTCGCGCCGACACGCCCCGTCAGCACGAGGCCGGTAAGCAGCGGACCCAGCTCGAGGATGATCGACTGCCTCGAAATCAGTCCGACCACCGAAAGCTGAACGCCACCGAAGAGCTGATACCGCGTCTGAAATGCCGTCACCGCGCCGATGAACGCCGCGACGATCATTGCCAGCGGCAGCGAGTCGACGCCGATATTGCGCATCTGGCGGATCGTCTCGCTGCCGTAGGTTTTCGGATCCTTCAATGCACGGCCAATGTCGCGCATGAAATACGCACGCGCTCCGACTCTCGCGAAAAGCGCGGCGACCTGCCGCGTCAAGTTCTCACCCGCGCAAACAGGATCGCTCCGATCACTCCGAACACGACGCTGGGCATCCACGCGGCAATTTCAGGCGGAATCACGCCGTTGGCGCCAAGGCCCTTCGTCAACTGAACGAGAAAGATAAAAACCACGGTTGTGCCGAGTGCCAGGCCAACGCCATATGCGGCGCCGCCGCGTTGAGTGCTCGTCGCAAGCGACGCAGCGAAAAGGAGAATGATGACGCTCGTGATCGGAATGACGATCTTGAGCATTCGCTCGACTCTCAGCCGGCTCACTTCAGCGCCTGAGCGCTCCATTGCGTTTATGAACCTGCCCAGCTCCCGGAAATCCATGTCTTCAGGAGCCTTTGGCGTCAGCATCAGGTCGCGTGGCCGTTCGACAAAATGATTGTCCCGCACCGAGTCGAACTGATAGGTGATATTCGTCAGCGAGTCCATCATTACGTGCATCGTTCCATCGGCAATCTTCCACCCTGTGCTGTCGTGCAGTGCTGCGTGTGAGGTCAGAATGTACGAAGGATAAGCCGGGCCGGTGCCCTGACGCTCGATTGTGAGCCCATCGATCGCGTTTCGCGCTACGTAGAGCGTCTGGACCTTGTAGACGCGCCCCTCGTCAGCCGCGTACGCAAAGTTGAATCGCTGTGTGCCGATGTTCACTGTCGATCGCTCGAGCAGCGCGAGCTTTTTCCCCGTCGCCCTGGGTGCGGCTTCGACAAGTGCCAGTCCCATCGCGGCAGCTATGATGGCACCAAGGAAGATCGGCGCTATGAAACGGTAGAAGCTCGTCCCCGAAGCTTTCGCCGCAGTGATCTCGGAGTGACGGGTGAACGACCCGATTGAAAAAACTGTCGCAAAGAGAACCGCAGCAGGCAGTATCAGGAACACAGAGTCTGGCAGCCCGTAGACGTAGCTGAGCGCGATGTTTCCGGGGGGCAGCTGCTTGGCCAGGTACTTGTCGAGGTTGTCGGTAGCGTCGAACAGAATTACGAGTAGCGGAAATCCGAGCGAAGTCGCAAGGAAGATCTTGAACCATTCTGTGAAGACGTACTTGTCGAGTGGACGAACCAGGCTCACGGTGTACCGGTTCGGGGAAGGGTGCGCGCAGCGACTGACACGCGCGAGCGGCGTCGGAAACGATACCGCAGGTTGTCAATGAACTCGCGGAAGTCGCCACCGCGCGAGCTCCCGCTTTCCTTCCCCATGCGGGACAGAAGTATGAGCGCCAGAACCCCGAACACGGCGTTGGCGATCCACATCGACACGACAGGCGGCACATGCCCGCGCCGCGCGAGAGATTCACCCGCGATAAGCCCGACATAATACAGACCGAACACGACGAGGCTCACGCCGATGGTGAGGCCCACTCCACCACGCGGAAAGCGCAGCGCAATCGGGGCACCAAGAAGCACGAAAATAAAACATGCCGCTGCGATCGCGAATTTCTTCTGTATCTCAACTTCGTAACGGTTGATGCTCCGGAAAGCGTCGTTCACACGCATGCGCGCGCCTTCGACCTGGCCGGGGATCACCTCATTCGGAATCGAGTCCCTGGCCGCGGCCGCTGCTGCGCGGTCAGTCTCGATGGCACTTGCACCAGGGTTTATTCCCCGCACTCCCTCGCGCAGCTGCGCCCTCACGGCACCCCCCCGAAGCATTGTGTCCGGCGGACTCTGGGCGACCAGTGCCTTTACGCCAACAAGGCCAAGCAGTGAACAGTAGGCCTGGCCAAGACCCACAGTGAATGGCTCATGTGTGGGTGTAGCCAGCACCTCCTTGCTGAGCTTCACCTTGCGCTGTTTCGCCAGTGAGAGCTTGTCCCTGAATTCAGTCCGCGCTTCGGTGAGACGCGATCGTGCCTGAGCCGCATTCCGCTGCATCTCGCACACCGACATCTCGCGCTCGCCCTTGAAGTTGTCGTTCTGCGTCTTCTCGAATTCGTTACCAACACCGCGTACCCTGACGAACTCGGTATCGAAATACAGTCGCTGCAGCTGTCCGGGTGTTGCGACAGGAAC
>JBBREF010000097.1:0-14409 GCA_038203205.1 Gemmatimonadales bacterium
TACCCTCGCATATGCCGGATTAGGCGACCGCCTCCGTCCCCCACCACGGTGCGTTTTACGCTTTTGTACAAGAACAGAACGACGACTGCACTGTTGCGAGGTCGGCCGAGCGGCTGCTTGCCGGCACTAAAACCTCCTGAATCTCCCGAACCTCCTGAACCTCCTTTCCCCCCTGTAGTTTTTCAACCGTCAGTTACGGGCTTCGCAATGACGTGCGCGTTGATCTCCGCTAACGAGGGGTCCTTCTCGATGAGCGCGACTGCATCGTGCCAGGAGAAGTCTCCACCAAGCCGCCCAAAGACTGCGCGCGCGAAGGCAAGATCCTCGGCCGTGTCCACTGTCCACCGCCACGAGTGCAGATCGCGATCAGCCCCAACGGCCAACAGACTGAACCGCTCGGGATGCTGGTACATGTAGACAGTCACGTGCGCGCGCTCGAAGGGCTCAACTGCTTCCATCGCCGTCCGCGTCAGCGCTTCCCGCGTGAATACCTCGACATCGAGCCCCAGCGGAAATGACGGCTCGATCTTGTTACTCGCGTAGTCAACCGCAGGCTCGGCCGCCAGAAATCGTGACACTACGAGATCACACACCTCAGGGTCGACGAAAGGCGAATCGGCGGACACCCTTACGATCGCATCAGCGTCGAAAGCGAGAGCGGCCATCTGATAGCGGCCGAGCACGTCTTCCTCACTCCCGCGAATCGAAAGCACGCTTATTTGTTCGCATTCTGCTACTATTTGCTCGTCGGCATCAGCAGTCGTTGTCGCCACAACGACACGGTCGATGAGGTTCGCTCGCTGCAGGCGGTGTACTACGTGAGCGAGCATCGACTTGCCCGCAATGTCGAGGAGAACCTTTCCAGGCAGGCGTTCCGAACCCATGCGCGCCTGCACGATCGCCACGACTGCCATCAGGCCGGCGCCAGGTCTTCCCACTGAAGGACGTGATCCCGCTCGAGGTCCCGCGACACCCGGCGCCCGATGACCTCGTCCCAGTGAATCGGGCTCACGCCCGTACCCGGTCGCTTGTAGGTGAGCATCTCCTCGGACAGCACCGACCCGGCTGCGACGTCTGCATCGAGCACGATGCTCCGGCGGGCGTTGGCGCGCGAGATCTCCTCGGTCTCGATCGATGTCACTGCCGACGTCGACCCGATCATCGTGTCGAGTCGCTCAACCGCTGCAAGAAACCGGCGCAGATCGTCGACGTCCATCGCATGGTAGTGGTCGTTTCCAGGGAGCGTCTTGTCGTGCGTGAAGTGCTTCTCGATGACTTTCGCACCGAGGAGATAAGAAGTGCATAGCGCAGTCATCCCTTCGTCAGGAACCGTGTGATCCGAGTAGCCGATCACAAGGTCAGGATACTCATGCCGCAGCGCGCTGATCATTCCGAGGTGTGCATTCTCGTCAGCAGTCGGATAGTTGAGCACGCAGTGCAGCAGCGACAGCTCGGCACACCCCGCGTCGCGCAGGGTTTGCACGGCGACTGCGACTTCTTCTGAAGTCGACGCACCGGTAGACATAAGGACTGGCTTCCCTGTCCCTGCTACCTGCCGCAGCAACGGCGTGTTGGTGAGATCGGCCGACGCGATCTTGAAGTACGGCATGAGCGGAGCGAGCAGCTCGACCGCATCGCGGTCGAACGGCGTCGACGCGAAGTCGATTCCCACTTCCCCACAGTACCGCGCCAACTCGCGATAATCATCAGGCCCGAACGTATCGTACTTCTGGAACAACTTGAACTGCGAAGTAGTCGATTCTTTTGAAAGATCCCAATAGGCGGGCGAGTGCTTCGACGCGAGCGTCTCAGCCTTGTAAGTCTGAAACTTCGCGGCGTCGGCCCCTCCTTCCTTCGCGAGATCGATCAGCCTCTTGGCTAACTCGAGCGATCCACCGTGGTTAACACCGATCTCCGCTATGACATAAGGCGCCGACGATTCCGTGACAACGCGCCCCCCCAACCGAAGGCTACGCTGACCGCTCAAAGCTGACAGCCCCGCTTTTGTCCGCAGTCCGCTTTCCGCAATACGTCCGCAGTCCGCAATGCCCTTAGTCCGCAGTCCGCAGCCCTAAAGACCATTGACCTTCTCCCCTCCGTGCTTCGCCTCCAACTGGGACAGGTATCCGTTCACCGCCCCATGATCATTAGTCATATTCTCCTCATGCCTCCGATAGCGATACAACGGCAAGGCAACCCGATGAATATTGTGCTTCTCAAGAAAGCGAATTCGCAGGTCCTTGTCCTCGTGAAGCATGAACTGCTCATCGTATAACCCCAGCTCGACGAGCTGGTCGATGCGGAACATGATCCCGCACCCGATGGGACTCTCCTCGCAGTTCTTCCGCTCGATGACCTCGTCATTGTTCGTCACGAGATTGTAGTCACACGCGACAGCGTCGATCGCCGGGTTCAGCGCAAGATGAAGCGACAGAATGTTGAGGTACTCGTGATGCACGTAGTCGTCTCCGTCGATCCGCACAACGAATCGTCCGCGCGCCGACCTTATCCCCACATTCAGCGACCCCGGCAACCCCTTCCGCTCGGCGTTATTAATGAGCTTGATCTCATTCTCGAACAGCTCGAGGGCGAACCGCGTCTGGTCAGTGCTCGCGTCGTTGACGACGATCACCTCATAGTCGTTCCGCGGATACGTCTGGTTCAGGATCGACCTGATGCAGCGGCCGATGTACTTCTCCTGATTTCTTACGGCCACTACGAGCGATACTGTGGGCAGGTGTGTCATGATTTCAGTTCGTGAGAACGAGCGGCGCCGCGCCAGCCGTTGATCCGGGCGCGTCGAGACTCTCGACGGCAAAATTCGACTGAATCGAATACGCTCCCATCGGGCGCGACGGGTCGAAGTTGTCTGTCAGAATCCTGGTACCCGCAGTCATGACGAGCGGCGGAGTGAGATCGTCAAGGACATCGTAGTTCGGGGAGCCTGCCGCGGCTTCGCTCACATGCAGATACAACGGGTACTCGCCCGGTCTCAGGTTGAGCGCCGGCAGGTCGACCAGGACGGTTCCAGTAGTTCCCGCAGCAAGGCCCGACTCGGTGACAACGTGTCGTACAGTCGTGAGCAGCTCCCGCGATATGCCTGACCTGATGCCGACGAACACGGCCAGCCCGCGCATCTCCCGGTGAGCCATAAACGACAACCTGAAACGAACGGTGTCGCCCATCGCAAAGGTGTATCGCTCTTCGCCATCCGGCCCCTCGGCTTGAACTGACGAAAATCGAATCGCACCCGAGCCGCGACGGTTTTGAGGATTGTTGATACCCGTATCCGCATCGACACGCGTCTCGCGAACACGCTGGTTATAAACGGCCATCACACCGTCTGTAGGTCCGTCGGCGATGACCTTCCCGCGCTCGAGCAGGATGCCACGCGGACATAGCTGTCGCACAGCTTGTGTGTTGTGCGACACGAAGAAAACCGTTCGCCCCTGCTCTGCTACATCTTCCATTTTCCCGAGACACTTCTTCTGAAACGCAGCATCGCCAACAGCGAGCACTTCGTCGACCAGAAGTATCTCGGGCTCGAGGTGCGCCGAGACCGCAAACGCCAGCCGCATGTACATGCCGCTCGAGTAACGCTTGATCGGGGTGTCGATGAACTGCTCGACTTCTGCGAAATCGACGATCGCATCGAACTGCCGCGCGATCTCGCTCTTCCGCATGCCAAGTATCGCACCAGATAGATAGATGTTCTCGCGCCCGGTGAGCTCTGCATGAAATCCCGTTCCCACCTCGAGCAGTGCGCCGACCCGGCCATAAATGTCAGCGCGACCCTTCGTTGGCTCGGTGATGCGCGACAATATCTTGAGCAGCGTGCTCTTTCCGGCACCATTCCGCCCGATGATCCCGACGACCTCACCTTCCTTCACTTCGAAAGTGACGTCATCAAGTGCCCAGAATGTCTCCTTCTTCTCGGCCCGGCTGCGCGAGAAAATCTTTCGCGGCAGGCCGATGAGCTCTTCCTGGAGGGTCTTGTAAGGCTGTCTGACGAGTGCTCGCGCAATCTCGTATGACTTTGACAGGCCTTCGACCTTTATCGCTGTCTCAGGTCTTCGGATGCCGGTCATACAGTGTCGGCGAATCCACGCTCGACCCGACGAAAGAAAAACGCCCCGGCAATGAACACGGTCAACGACACAACGGCAGTGAGCAGAACCATCTCAGGCCTGATGGAACTCGTCCCAAGCACCGACCATCGCACCCCTTCAATGAACGCAACAGCCGGATTCAGGCTGTAGAGCAGTCTCCACTTCTCAGGCACTATCGACGTCGCATATGCAACAGGACTCGCGAACATCCACACCTGAAGCAGGAACGGCATCGCGTGGACGAAATCCCTGTACCTCACGTTCAACGCAGACAACCAGAGGCTCACCCCTGTCGCGGTAACCGCAGCGAGCAGAATGAAAAACGGCAGCGCAGCGATCCGCCACGTCGGGGTGATACCATAGATAACCATCAATACAGCCAGCACAGTCAGCGCGACCATGAGATCGATCATTGCCGAGAAAGTGCTTGCGAGCGGAATCGCCAGGCGCGGGAAGTAGACCTTTGTAATCAACCGCGCATCGGTAATGAGACTGTTCCCGGCACGCTGAAGGACCGCGGCGAAATAATTCCAGATCAGCACACCACTAAACACGAAAACAATGTACGGATGCCCATCGCTCGGCAGCTTGGCGAAACGGCCAAACATGATTGTGAAAATCGCCGCCGCGACGAGCGGCTGGAGGATCACCCATGTGACGCCGAGGCCGGTCTGCTTGTAGCGGAGCTTCACGTCGCGGCCGGCGAGGATCATCAGCAGATCGCGATACGTCCACAGCTCGCGCAGGTTGAGCGCCGACCACCCGCTGGTCGGTTCGATTCTTACGGTCGGGCGACGTTCAGCTTCTGGCTGCGGGGTCTGGCCGGGAACCGTTGTCGAAGCTGTCACGCCCGTCGTCGCGCGCCGATCGCACGCGTTAGCGGGCGCCAAGGATGTGTGAGGTCGCCAAACGCCTCGCGCCTCAGCGCGGCGAATTCGATCACTTCGTCTGAGTCCTTATCGCGCGACCGCGCGAATTTGTCGCGCACGAACGAGAAGAGCACGGCGAGCACGAACCCGGTAAGAAGTCCGACCGCCGTACGCCTGACGCCGCCCCGCGCATCCGGCTGAATCGGAAGTTGCGGCGCTTCGATAATGCTGATCACAGGGAGATTTCTGACTTCCTCGATGCGCGCGTTCTCGGCTGCCTCGAGCATTCGCGTATAAAGCGTATTGCGCATGTCTACGATGCGCTGAAGTCTGCCGTATTCGAGTGTAAGCTGCGGAGACGACCGGTATTGACGGTTTCCCTCGAGAAACCTTTCGAGCTCCGATTCAGCCTGGCGCAGTTGCATGCCCTTCTCCAGTACCTGCTTGTCGACGAACTCACGTTCAGCTGACGCAGACTGCTGCCGATTCGACACGTTGTATTCGTTCAGCTGGTCCAGGACATTCGTGGCAAGCTGTAGCGAGAGCTCGGGGAACCCCGTGCTCACACTCATCTCGATCACGCCGGTTTTTGCGATCACTGTCGAGTGAACCGCCCCGCGGAGCGCGTTCACCGCGCGCACTTCGCGCACGTTCGGGGCACCCCGAATATTGTAGATCTTTACGATGTCACCCTCGACCGCTCCGCTATCGCGTCGCACCACACGATAAGTCTTCTGCGCAACCGGCCACAGAATCGTTCGCGTCTCCATCAGGTCAGTGTAAAGCTGCGGCGAGTTCATCGCATCACCGCCCGACAGGTTGATTCCGAATTGTGCAGCGATCCCGCCGAACTGGCCCGAGCCTCGTGCTCCCTTCGGCATGAACGAGGCATGTGCAGTGTATCGCTTCGCCGACGATATGCTCTTGTAACCGGCATAGAAACCGAAGAGCAGCGTCACGATGAGGATCATCGTCCGATGCCGCAGCAGCACGTTGACGAAACTCACTGCCGAGATTTCCTTCGGCATCTCACCCGGGACGTATATCTCCCGGGGTCCGCCCTGCGGAGTCGGCTCGGTCTGCCTTGGGATCGTCATGAACTTGATGAGAGTAGAGCCGCACCCAGCCTGGAAGCGTCACGCGTGACGACTTCATCGAGGTACCACTTGTAAGTCGACGCGATCCCATCGGCAAGGGAAATCCGCGGCTCCCATCCCTGACTGCGAATGAGCGACGAGTCCATCAGCTTGCGCGGTGTTCCGTCGGGTTTCGACGTATCCCACTCGACGGGGCCGTCATATCCGACAACCTCAGCGATGACGGCCGCGAGCTCCTTGATGGTCACGTCGGAACCTGATCCAACGTTGAACAACCCTGTAGCGCCTGACTCCATCATCACGAGGCACGCATTAGCCGCATCATCCACGTGAAGAAACTCGCGCATCGCGGTCCCATGACCCCACAGCGTTACGACTGAATCTTTTCCTGCAGCGCGCTGCTCCCTGGCCTCATGAAACTTGCGAATGAGCGCGGGCAAGACATGCGAGCTGGTCAGGTCAAAATTGTCGTGCGGTCCGTAAAGATTCGTGGGCATCAGTGACACCCACTTCTTCCCGAACTGCCTGTTGGCGGACTCGACGAGCTTCACACCGGCAATCTTCGCGATCGCGTATGGTTCGTTCGTCGGCTCGAGCTCGCTCGTAAGGAGATACTCCTCCTTGATCGGCTGCGGCGAAAGCCGCGGATAGATACACGAGCTGCCCAGGAACACCACACGATCGGTCCCCGTGTCCAGCGCCGAGCCGAGTACGTTCGACTGGATTACGAGATTCTCATACAGGAAATCCCACCGCCAGGTGTTGTTGGCGGTGATTCCTCCGACCTTTGCCGCCGCGAAGAACACAACCTCCGGCTTCTCCTCGCGAAAAAACTTCGCAACCGCAGCCTGATCCATCAGGTCGAGCTCCGACCGTGTACGAACAATAGGGTCGGGATAACCTGCGTTGCCGAGCGCGCGTACTATAGCCGAGCCAACCAGACCCCGGTGTCCTGCAACAAAAGCGCGAAGCGGTGTCGAGGTCACTTGGTCAGTGCGTGCAGCGCAGCGTATGACGACTCGATCGTGTAGGGCACTCCTGACTGAACCGACGCAAGGTCTGCATCGACCATCATCTCGACCAGCTCATTGAAGGTCACGCGCGGCGTCCAGCCGAGCACACGTTTGGCCTTGCTTGCATCGCCGAGAAGCAGGTCGACTTCCGTCGGGCGGAAGTAGCGCGGATCGATCGCGAGAACTTCGCGTCCCGTTACCGCATCCACTGCGATCTCGTCGACTCCTCTTCCGCTGAACTCGAGCTCGATTCCAACGCGGCCAAATGCGAGCTGGCAGAACTCGCGAACCGTGTGCTTCTCCCCTGTCGCAAGCACGTAGTCGTCGGCAGTTGGATGCTGAAGCATCTTCCACATTCCTTCGACGTAGTCGCCTGCAAAACCCCAGTCGCGCTCGGCGTCGAGGTTGCCGAGAAACAGCTTGTCCTGCTGTCCTTCGCGGATGCGGGCTACTGCCATCGTGATCTTGCGCGTCACGAACGTCTCGCCGCGGATCGGGGATTCGTGATTGAACAGGATGCCAGATGACGCGTGAACGCCATAGGCTTCGCGATAGTTGACGGTGATCCAGTGTCCATAAAGCTTCGCGACCGCGTACGGCGAGCGCGGATAAAACGGCGTCGTCTCCGACTGCGGAATTGCCTGCACCTTGCCGTACATCTCTGAAGTGGACGCCTGATAGAAGCGCACCCGGTCCATCATGCCGAGGATACGGAGGGCTTCGAGAAGACGAAGGGTTCCCAGCGCGTCGGAGTTACCGGTGTACTCGGGCGTTTCAAACGACACCTGAACGTGGCTCTGGGCTGCCAGGTTGTAGATCTCGTCGGGCTGACACTCCTGGATTATCCGGATCAGGTTTGTCGAGTCGGTAAGGTCTCCATAATGAAGCACGAACCGTGATTTGACGTCCTGCGGCTCTGAATAGATGTGGTCGACGCGCTGGGTGTTGAACAGCGACGCGCGCCGCTTCAGGCCGTGGACCATGTAGCCCTTCGCGAGCAGCAGTCTCGCGAGGTAGGCGCCGTCCTGGCCCGTCACGCCCGTGATAAGGGCAGTTTTCATGAGATTCGGTAAAATGTGCGGCGAAGCCCGCGGTGCTTCCCAGGGGTCGCCGGGGGCGGTTCGCGAGCGGCTTTTGGTTGCGAATGTTTAGCCTGACAAATGTCACATCTGGTATGGCGTCAGTCAATCTATTGCGCTACACTGACCTTCCTCGTAAGTCCGCATCAATATGTGACATCCGGATTGTGGCGGAGTCCTTATTGGGTAGATTGGGAAGGGCATGAGCCTTGCCAGTCGCGTTCTTGACTGAGACTGCCCTAAGGCTCGTTTTTGAACATTGAATAACCTGACAAAAGAAAGCTCTTTTGACGCTCAAGCGAATTAGAAACAGGCACCTTTTCGTCGCGGACACGTTTTCCGTCATCGCGGCAACCCTCATAGCGTTTCTCGTGCGCTTCGAGGACTGGCAGTGGATCAGCCAGAATGCCCGGCTCGTCATCCTCTACCTCGTCATTTCCGTACCCCTCCGCCTCTTCATCTTCTTCCTGGCGGGGATGTACCGCCGGCTCTGGCGGCACGCCAGCGTCGGCGAGCTCAACCCGATAATCGTCGCCGCCCTCGGCGGCGGTGCTGCATGCGCCGTGATTGGACTTGTCCTCCTGCCTCTTTCAGGGCTGACCCCGACGCGCGTCCCGTTTTCTGTCGTATTCATTGATACGTTCCTGACGGGCGCCCTCATTGGACTTCCCCGCCTGATGGCGAGGATCGGCCGCGCCGGCTACACGCGCCGTCGCAAGGATGACCAGGGCAAGCGGGTCCTCATCGCCGGAGCCGGCGACGCGGGCAAGCTCGTCGTGAAGGAGCTCTTCGCATCGTCGCAGCAGCTCGGGCTCGAGCCGATCGGCTTCGTCGATTCTGACGCGACCAAGCACGGCCACATGCTCGCCGGCCTTCCCGTATTCGGACCGCTGGCGCACATCCCTGAAATCGTCGAGCGCTACGGCGTCGCTGAAATCATCATCGCGATGCCTTCGGCACCGGGAACAGTCATCAGACAGGTGGTTCGCGCGGCGCTGACGTGTGGCATTCCGACGCGCACCGTTCCATCGCTCCCCGAGATCATCTCACGCCAGGGCAATGCGACTGGCCTTCGCGAAGTAGAGATTCAGGATCTTCTTCGCCGCGATGCAGTGGAGACAGATCTCGCGGCGGTGGCCGAGCTGGCGACGAGTGAGACGGTGCTGATCACCGGTGCTGGCGGATCGATTGGAAGCGAGCTTTGCAGGCAGCTCGCGCGACTTGCCCCGTCGAGGCTGATTCTTCTGGGACACGGCGAGAACTCGATCTTCGACATCTTCCAGGAGCTGTCACTCTCCTTCCCGGATGTAAAAATCATCCCGGTGATCGCCGACGTACGAGATCGCGCCCGGATTCAGCACATTTTCCAGGAGTTCCGGCCTCACGCTGTATTCCACGCAGCCGCACACAAGCACGTGCCGCTCATGGAAGACAACGTTCTCGAGGCGGTGACGAACAACGTTTCGGGTACCCGCAACGTCGTCGATGCGGCAATCGACTCGAACGCACAACATTTCGTTCTCATCTCGACTGACAAGGCAGTACGCCCGACGAGCGTCATGGGTGCGACGAAGAGAATTGCAGAACAGCTCGTGCAGCATGCGGCGACCAAACATCATCGCAACTTCGTGTCAGTGCGTTTCGGCAACGTGCTTGGCTCACGCGGATCAGTCGTCCCGACTTTCCTGCGTCAGATTCGTGCAGGCGGTCCGGTGACGGTGACGCACCCCGAAATGCGTCGCTACTTCATGACGATTCCCGAAGCGGTGCAGTTGGTGCTTCAGGCCGGCGCGCTCGGCCGCGGTGGTGAGGTGTTCGTGCTCGACATGGGCGAGCAGATCCGCGTTGTCGACATTGCGACTGATCTAATTCGTCTTTCCGGCCTCGAGGTTGGTGCAGACATCGAGATCAAGTTCACCGGCGTTCGCCCCGGCGAGAAACTCTACGAGGAAATGTTCTTTACTGCCGAGAACGTTCTCCCGACCGATCACCCGAAGGTTCTGCGCGCGCGCAACGGACTGCTCGCAGATGGTGTGACGCGTCGCATCACCGCGCTCACCGGTGCGACCGATTCGGGCAGGCCCGAAGACGAGATCAGGAAGCTGCTTCAGACCCTGGTTCCCGATTTCCATCCTCATGGTACGACGCACGAGGAAGAGCCCGTTCGCGGTTTGGAGAGCATCCGCCGGGCGTAGTTGACCGTACTGCGGGAAAAGCGTTGGTGGGAGTGGGGTGAGGAAACACCGGGTGGGGTGAGTGCCTCCTCGACACGAATACAACGGCCCGGATTTCGTGGGTTAACCCTTTTTTTGTTTTTGACTGCGCAACGGCGCGTTTCATTACCAGGGGAAAACTCACGCCAATGGATCGCCGCGATGAAATCATAAAGGCGATTCCCTTTTTCGGGCTCCTCACGGTCGCGCTTACTGAAGCGCTCAGCTTCTTCTATCTCCTCGAACGTGGCCCGGTAATCGTCGCGTGGATTTCGATCGCAGCAGTTGTGACACTGCTCGGCCGAAAGTTGCGGCGACACTCGCCTTCGCATTACCCGGACCCCCTCAGCCGAATCAACTTTCGCGAACGAGCGCTCAGGCCCGAGCCAATCGCACTGATAACGATTCTCGCCGTCACGCTGGTCCTCGGGTTGATCACCCCACCGAAACACCCAGACGCCACGACGTATCACCTGCCACGCGTGCTGCACTGGATTCAGAACGCGACACTTCGGCCGTACCCGACGAACATCGACAGACAGGTATGGATCGGTGCCGGACATGAATATTTCCTTGTAAACCTCAGGTTGATCGCAGGCACCGACAGAATCGCGCCGCTCATTCAATGGATGTCTTTCGTCGGGCTACTGCCAGCAGTAACAGTCATCGCGCGCGAGCTCGGCGCCGGACGACACGGACAATGGTTCGCTGCACTGTTCGCCGTCACGCTGCCGATCGCGGTAACACAGGCCAGCGGCGTGCAGGTCGACATCTTCGCCTCGTTCTGGCTGTGCGTCACGGTTGCATTACTGCTTCGTATTCGGCGGACAGGAGCCGATGCAGCGACGTGGGTCGACGCGCTCGCGACAGGCGGCGCTGCAGGACTTGCGATCCTCGCAAAAGCTGTAAACGTGCTCTACCTGGCGCCATTCGTAATCTGGATCCTGATTTCACTTTCCAGACGCTATCGGCCAGCACGTGTGCTCGGACTTGCAGCACTTGCAATGCTCCCGATGTTTGCCGTGAACGTACCGCAGGTCCAGCGCAACATCGGCGTCTGGAACAACCCACTCGGCGCATCCGATGAGTACGGTCTCGCCAACGAGATAATCACTCCAGCAACGATCGCGTCAAACGTGATCAGGAACCTCGGGACACATGCAAACTCGAGGTTCGACTCTTGGAATCGCCTGGTTTATGATGGCGTCGCGGGTATTCACAAAGGGCTGGGGATCAGTCACGATGACCGGAGAACGACATACGGAAGCCGAGCCTACGCGATACCGCTCAAGATCGAGGACGAAGGAGTGTCAACAAATCGCTACCATCTCCTGATCATCATCACTGCGATTTTTCTTGCCTGGCGAAGAAAATTGCGGCCCGCCTTCTACTTCCTTGGTTGCGTTGTCATCGGCGCGCTCGTCTTTTCGACGTATCTCAAGTGGCAGCTGTGGCACACCCGCCTTCACATGCCTCTGTTCATCGTGTCGGCGGGCGCGGTTGCGGCAATCCTCGAACAATCGGTAAGCGAACGCAAGCTCCGATTGCTCGGCTTGTTTCTGCTGCTGGCAGCAATACCGCCGCTGTTTCGCAACGGATTCGCGCCGGTGATCTCGAGGAGACCGGTATTCACGGTCCCATACGAGGAGCGGGTGTTCCTCGACCACGCTCAGGCAGTCGCGCTTCCGAAGGCGGCAGATTTGATCGCGAAGAGTGGGTGCGCACGAGTCGGGCTGGTCTGGGAGCGATCGACGGCAGAGTACCCGGTCTGGAACCTCATGCGCTCGAGGACCCACACCGACATCGAAATCCGCCACATGCTCGTCAACAACGAAACTCGGCACATGTCATCAGAACGCGACAAATTGTTCATGCCATGCGCAATCATTTCCTCGCCACGGCAGCTTTACAGGATGATTGTGCCTCCTGCCGGGTTCACGCCTGCAATGACATCGAATGGTTACACAGTATGGCTCCTGGCAAAGACGTGACCACAGACAAGAACGCTGAGACCTTCAGCTACTCAGGTACCGAGCTCGACGCTTTGGCGGAGGCAAAGAACTACTACGCCTGGGTGCTGCGGCAGTTCGAGCCGTACCTCGGCCCGGACATTATCGAGGTCGGTGCGGGAATCGGCACGTTCTCGGAATTCATTCTGGGATCTCCGAAGGTCGAGCGACTCGTTGCAATCGAGCCGGCTCTCAACACGCTTCCGCATCTCGAGGCGCGATTCGCCGGGAATCCGAGGGTAACTGTCATGCAGGGATATCTGTCCGAGCACAGGGAGACACTGGCCGGAAACGCCATCGTTGCAGTCAACGTGATGGAACACGTTCCCGATGACGCGCAATTCCTGCGCGATGCGTACACGTCTGTGGCGAGCGGTGGGCATCTGCTCCTGTTCGTCCCTGCCCTGCCAGCGCTGTTCGGGACGCGTGATGTCGCGTTCGAGCACCACCGGCGCTACACGCGCACTTCTGTGCGCAAGGTGATCGAAGATGCGGGATGGAAGCCAATCAGGATTTCGTACATGAATCTTCCCGGGATTGCCGCGTGGTTCATGGCGGGGAGAGTGCTGCGAAAAACCAGCATTGCGGCACGCGACGCCCGGACATATGATCGCTTCGTCGTTCCATTGATGTCGCGTCTGGAGAATATCGTCGAGCCGCCGATCGGCTCGAACATCGTGGCAATCGCCAGGAAACCGTAACATTGTCCCAGCATACCGGCAGCGTTCATTCATTCAGGGCTACGCCCTCGAATCCAATCGGCCCCGCACTCCGAGTGTCGGTGTTGATGCCAGTCTACAACGAGTCGGCTACCGTCGCTCATGCGGTGGCGCGCGTGCGTGCGGTGCCGCTCGACATGGAGATCATCTGCGTCGACGACTGCTCCACTGACGGCACCCGCCAGGAACTTCAGCGCCTGCTGGCATCGGGAGACATCGACAAGCTCGTGCTTCACGAGGTGAATCGTGGCAAGGGTGCAGGCATCCGTTCAGCGTTGGCCGAGGCGAGCGGGGATGTCGTCGTGGTGCAGGATGCGGATCTGGAGTATGATCCAACCGACATCCTCAAGCTCATCGGCCCCGTGCGCGATGGCCGCGCCGACGCAGTGTTCGGCAGCCGCTTCCGCGGCGAAGTGAGCCGCGTGCTCTACTACTGGCATTCGGTTGGAAACGGGATGCTGACGATGCTGTCGAACATGGTGACGAACCTGAACCTTTCGGACATGGAGACGTGCTACAAGCTCGTGCGTACTGATCTGATGCGGAGCCTTCCGCTCGAGTCGGACCGGTTTGGATTTGAGCCCGAGCTCACCGCACGTCTATCGCAGTCGCGTGCGCGCATCTATGAGGTGCCGATTTCCTATAGCGGTCGCACATACGCCGAGGGGAAGAAGATCAGGTGGACTGACGGAGTTGCGGCGTTGTGGCACATTTTGCGGTTTAACTTTTTTGCTGGCAAGGCGCCGCGGTATCACGGGGCGGACGTTGGAGCGCCGAGGGAATTGCGGACTGCGGACGCATTGCGGACTGCGGAACGAGGACTGAGCTGATTGCTGACTGCGGACGCATTGCGGAATGCGGAACGAGGACTGAGCTGACAGCGTCTGTTAGTGCGCATTTCGGATTCCGTAATACGTCCGCAGACCGCAATCAGCTCAGTCCTCCATGCCGCAGTCCGATCTCCCCACGCCAACGGCTGCGAAATTGAGACGCTGGCTCATCGCCGGCCTCGTTGCACTAGCGACCCTCTACCTCCTCCAGCTCGCAAGTCCACTCAGGATCGACAACGACTCAGTGGTATACCTCGGGGTTGCACTGCGACTCGCCGGTGATGCTGAAGGGACTGGCGGACGACTTCCGTTGGGATATCCCTATGCCGTCGCGGCGCTCTATCGAGCCGGGATCGCCATACCGCAAGCGCTTCTTGCCATCAACTTCAGCTTCGTCGCGCTCGGACTGACGTCGGTGTGGTGGATCGCGCGACGCCACAGCACAGACTTGCGCCTTGCCGCGATCGGAAT